>NZ_JBIVMX010000104.1:0-9688 GCF_044753305.1 Pseudomonas sp. NPDC088429
GCGAGTATGGCTGGCTTAGTCAAGAAGACCTCCCGTAAATAAAGCATGAAGGGGCAATCGCAGGTTGTAAAAAAGCGGAGTGACGTATGGACACGTCACCCCGCTTCTTCACTGAATTATTCTGCGCGCTTTTAGTGGACACACTAAAGCTGTAGCTTACAGGAAAGACCTCGATTTCGGAAGGGCGAAACACACACAAACTCGCCTTATAAAGGCATGGCGACGCGCGACCACGGTGATGGCACGGTTGACACCCCTTCACCCCTCTCTAGAATAGGTACCCATCTCAAGTTTCGAGCAAGAAACCCTGAATGAGTACCCACATCAGCATCGCTGACGCCGCCACGCTGCTGAATGTCAGTACGCAACGGGTCAGAACCCTTTGCCGCAACGGCGACCTCCAGTCCGAAAAGATCGGTAACACCTGGATCATCGACCACGCCAGCTTAAAAAATTACGGGCTCCGAACCGCACATATGATTGCACAAGATCACCCTGCTTACGCCGTGCAGACGTCGTCGAGCGAGCGCAAACCTATCGCTCTGAGTTTTTTCTCCGGCGCCATGGGCCTCGATCTCGGCCTGGAAAAGGCTGGTTTCGATATCCGCCTGGCCTGCGAATCGAACAAGCATTGCCGCCAGACCATCACCCTGAATCGCCCCAACACCGCGCTGCTCGGTGACATCAATGACTGCACCGCCGAGCAAGTGCTGGAAGCCGCACAGGTGCGCGCCGAAGACGTCGACCTGATCGTCGGCGGCCCGCCCTGCCAGGCCTTCAGCACTGCCGGCAAGCGCAAGGCGTTCAACGATGATCGCGGCAACGCCTTCCTCAAGTACATCGATCTGGCGCTGGAAATTCGCCCACGCTTCATCGTGATCGAGAACGTGCGCGGGCTGTTGTCGTGCCCAATGGATCATCGCCCGCACAATCAGCGCGGCAGCGAATTCCCCGATCTGTCCCTCGACGAAATGAAGGGCGGCGCGCTCAACTTCGTCATTAGCGTGCTACGACGTGCCGGCTACACCTGCACGTTCAACCTGTACAACTCGGCAAACTTCGGCACGCCGCAAATTCGCGAGCGGGTCATCATTGTCTGCTCCCGCGACGGCAAAGAAGCGCCGTTCCTGACGCCAACCCACTCCGAAGACGGCTCCCACGGCCTGCCGGTGTGGAACAAGCTGCGCGGCGCACTGGTCGGCCTGGATCAGCACACGCACCTGAACTTTCCGGAAAAACGCCTCAAGTACTACCGCATGCTCACCGCCGGACAGAACTGGCGCAGCCTGACTCCGGACTTGCAGCAAGAAGCCCTTGGCAAGTCGTATTTCTCCGGCGGCGGCAAAACCGGTTTCCTGCGCCGTCTGCATTGGGAAAAACCCTCGCCGACGCTGGTCACTCACCCGGCCATGCCGGCCACCGACCTCGCGCACCCGGAAGAGGATCGCCCGCTGTCGATTCAGGAATACAAACGCATTCAGGAGTTTCCGGACGATTGGCAACTGGCCGGCCCGCTGATCGAGCAATACAAACAGGTCGGCAACGCCGTACCGGTCAGCCTCGGCCATGCGGTCGGCAAGTTGATTCGCGACCTGCTCAGCGGCACCGATCAGGCGCCGCCGCAGGACTTCCGCTTCTCGCGCTACCAGGCCACGTCGCACAACGACTGGCTGCAAGTGTTCGAGCAGCAGAAGAAGAAGCTCCAATTCGACCTGGAACTGGCCTGATTCACTGCCGAGGGAGCGCCTGCTCCCTCACGCCTCACGCCTCACTCATCGCTTGAAGAGTTGAGGCGTACTAGACGGTCCCACTGGATCGCACCCTCAGCGTTGCAAAACTCGCGGGTGAATTCTTCCGTGAACTGGTTGACCAGTTGCGTGTACGAGTCCTGGAATTGGGCATTACGCTCGTGCGCCTTAAAGCCCAGCGGCCCGATCAGCTCGACAAACAGATCCGGGTCGCCCGAGATAAACTCCCAGAAACGCTGCCCGCAGAATTTGCTGTAGTCGCCCTTGTCCGGATTGTTATCACGCCCGTAGCAGCAACCGTTGACGGCAACGATGTTCAGGCCGGACTGGCTGGTACGCAAAGTACGCTGCGCCGTTTTGAAGTTGGTGCGCATTTGGGTGATCTGCGAGCTGTTGCCCCAGTTCGGCCCGGACTTGATCGCGACCAGATGACGGCGCCCGTCTTTATCAAACTCCAGATCAACACCGGCGACCGCTGACTTCCATCCTCCATAGGTCTTGCCATTGATGAAGATCGCCAGCCCTTCCAGCCAATCGCCGAACAGGGTTTCCTCGTTAGAAGACACGTGCGCATCAACAATCCCGCGAACGATCTGCTCCGCCGTCTGCATGTCCTTGGCTTTGAACATGTAGGGATTCTTGCGCTTGAGCACACTCTTGAGCTTCAACCGCGACAGGCTATCGAGACGCTTCTGGTGAAACGTGCCGATATTGTCTTCGACGTACTTGGCCACATCAGCCAGATCCAATGGTTGCATCCGTTGCATTCCTTTCAAAAATTGAAACTTCAGACAAAACAAAGGCGCTTTACGCGCCTTGTTTTTTTTCACGATTGAATTACTTCAGATCGAGCACATCCTGCATGTCATACAGGCCCGGCTCACGACCGTCGAGCCACAGCGCAGCACGCACCGCGCCCTTGGCGAAGGTCATGCGGCTGGAAGCCTTGTGGGTGATTTCCAGACGCTCGCCCTCACAGGCAAACAGCACGGTGTGATCGCCGACCACATCACCGCCGCGAACCGTGGCAAAACCGATGGTTTCACGCTCACGCGCGCCGGTGTGGCCTTCACGCCCATAGACCGCAACCTTCTGCAGATCACGATCCAGCGCATCGGCAATCACTTCGCCCATGCGCAGCGCGGTACCCGAAGGTGCGTCGATCTTGTGCCGGTGATGAGCTTCGATGATCTCGATGTCAGCCTCATCGCCCAGCACCCGCGCGGTCATCTCGAGCAATTTCAGCGACAGGTTGACCCCGACGCTGAAGTTGGCGGCAAACACGATCGGGATGTCTTTCCCGGCATCGGCCAGCAATTGCTTCTGCGCCGCGTCCAGCCCGGTGGTACCGATAACCATGGCTTTGCCTGCCTTGCGGCAGAACGCCAGGTTTTTCAGCATCACTTCGGGCAGAGTGAAGTCGATCAGTACGTCGAACTCTTCAGCCACGGCTTCGATATGACCGGACAGCGGCACGCCAATACGCCCCAGCGAAGCCAGCTCACCGGCATCGACGCCGATCAACGTGCTGCCCGGACGCACCACGGCAGCGGTCAAACCGGTCAGCGGCGCGCGTTGTTGCACGGCTTCGACCAGAATCTTACCCATACGCCCAGCAGCGCCCATCACAGCTATACGTCGCATGCCGACTCCTTACAGATCGCCGAAGAAACGCTTCACACCGTCAAACCAACCGGTGGTTTTCGGTGAATGGCTGTTGTCGTCGGCCAGCGAGCTGCGGAATTCTTCCAACAGTTCGCGCTGACGACGGTTCAGATTCACCGGCGTTTCGACCGCAACGCGGCACATCAGATCGCCTGCACCGCCGCCACGCACCGGCGCTACACCTTTGCCACGCACACGGAACTGCTTGCCGGTCTGGGTGCCTTCAGGGATTTTCAGTTTGACGCGACCGTCGAGGGTCGGGATTTCCAGCTCGCCGCCCAATGCTGCGTCGACAAAGCTGATCGGCACTTCACAGAACAGATGCTTGCCGTCGCGCTGGAAAATGTCGTGCTCGCGGACGTTGATGACCACGTACAGGTCGCCCGTCGGGCCGCCCTGCGTACCCGCTTCGCCTTCGCCGGACAGACGAATGCGGTCGCCGGTGTCGACGCCGGCCGGTACTTTGACCGACAGGGTTTTGTACTCTTCAACGCGACCGTCACCGTGGCAGGAATCGCACGGATCGGAAATGATCTTGCCTTGGCCATGGCAACGCGGGCAGGTTTGCTGCACCGAGAAGAAGCCTTGCTGCATGCGCACCTGACCGATGCCGCCACAGGTCGGGCACGTCGATGGCGAGGAGCCTTTCTTGGCACCCGAACCGTCGCACGGCTTGCAGTTGACCAGTGTCGGAACGCGGATATTCACCGACGTGCCGCGCACCGCTTCTTCCAGATTCAGCTCCAGGGTGTAGCGCAGATCACTGCCACGCTGAGCGCCGCCACGACCACCGCCGCGACCGCCACCGAAGAAATCACTGAAGACATCGCCAAAGATGTCAGAGAAGTTCTGACCGCCAAAACCGGCACCGCCGCCGCCCATGCTTGGGTCAACGCCGGCATGACCGTACTGGTCGTAAGCGGCACGCTTGCTGGAATCGGACAGCACTTCGTAGGCCTCGTTGGCCTCTTTGAACAGTTCTTCCGACGCTTTGTCATCCGGATTACGGTCCGGGTGATGCTTCATCGCCAGACGACGGTAGGCCTTCTTCAGGTCTGCATCGCTTGAGCCACGCTCAACACCCAACACTTCGTAATAGTCACGCTTTGCCATAAGTCTTCTGCACTCTTGAGGACGTCCGGCAAACCCCTCCTGAGGATCGCCAAACTCGTTGAGCCCCAATACAGGCCCGGACCCAACTCACGTCAATTCAACGATCCTGGTCTTTGATTCTGCGGTACTTGCGGCGCGAAAAGCAGGAGCATTCCCGGCCATACCGCCAGCATCCGAACGTTGTCGCATGCTGTAAAAATTCGCGTATTCCAGATACGCCAACGCGGGAGCTAGCTCCCGCGCGGCGACATCCTACCAGTCACTGCCCGAAGGCAGTCAACCGGCCGACCAACAACTTACTTGTGGTCTTTGACTTCTTCGAACTCTGCATCGACAACGTCGTCAGCCTTCTCAGCCGATTCGCCTTGCGGGGCTGCGCCATCAGCTGGCTGAGCCTGTTCGGCGTACATCTTCTGAGCAACCGGAGCGGAGACTTTCGACAGCTCTTCAACCTTCGCTTCGATAGCAGCCTTGTCGTCGCCTTTGACAGCGGCTTCCAGAGCAACCACAGCCGCTTCGATCGCAGTCTTCTCTTCGGCGGTGACTTTGTCGCCCGCGTCAGCAACCATTTTGCGAGTCGAGTGAACCAGTGCATCACCCTGGTTACGGGCAGCGGCCAGTTCTTCGAACTTGCGGTCTTCTTCAGCGTTGACTTCAGCATCACGAATCATTTGCTGAATTTCGTCATCGGACAGACCGGAGTTGGCCTTGATCACGATCGACTGAGTCTTGCCGGTAGCCTTGTCTTTCGCGCCGACGTGCAGGATGCCGTTGGCGTCAATGTCAAAGGTTACTTCGATCTGTGGCACGCCACGTGGAGCAGGTGGAATGTCGGCCAGGTCGAACTTGCCCAAGGACTTGTTCTGAGTGGCTTGCTTACGCTCGCCCTGCAGCACGTGAATGGTCACAGCGCCCTGGTTGTCGTCGGCAGTCGAGAACACTTGCGATTTCTTGGTAGGAATCGTGGTGTTTTTCTCGATCAGCGCGGTCATCACGCCACCCATGGTTTCGATACCCAAGGTCAGCGGGCTGACGTCGAGCAGCAGAACGTCTTTCACGTCACCGGCCAGAACAGCGCCCTGAATCGCAGCACCCATGGCAACAGCTTCGTCCGGGTTCACGTCTTTACGTGCTTCTTTACCGAAGAAATCGGTTACCAGCTTCTGTACCAGCGGCATACGGGTCTGACCACCGACCAGAATCACGTCGTTGATCGCGCCAACGTCCAGACCAGCGTCTTTCATGGCGATGCGGCAAGGTTCGATGGTGCGCTGAACCAGGTCTTCAACCAGTGCTTCAAGCTTGGCACGCGAGATTTTCACGTTCAGGTGCTTAGGACCGGTCGCATCTGCAGTGATGTACGGCAGGTTAACGTCGGTCGACTGGCTCGAGGACAGTTCGATCTTGGCTTTCTCAGCGGCTTCTTTCAGGCGCTGCATCGCCAGCGGGTCACCCTTGAGGTTCATGCCGCTTTCTTTCTTGAATTCGTCGACGAGGTAGTCGATCAGACGAATGTCAAAGTCTTCACCGCCCAGGAACGTGTCACCGTTGGTGGCCAACACTTCGAACTGGTGCTCGCCGTCAACTTCAGCGATTTCGATCACGGAGACGTCGAAAGTACCGCCACCCAGGTCATAAACGATCACGGTGTGATCGCCCTTGGCCTTGTCCATACCGTAAGCCAGAGCGGCTGCGGTTGGTTCGTTGATGATACGTTTTACGTCCAGACCCGCGATGCGGCCGGCGTCTTTGGTCGCCTGACGCTGGCTGTCGTTGAAGTAGGCCGGAACGGTAATGACCGCTTCAGTCACTGGCTCGCCGAGGTAGTCTTCGGCGGTCTTCTTCATCTTTTTCAGAATTTCAGCCGAGATTTGTGGCGGCGCCATTTTCTGGCCGTTCACTTCAACCCAAGCGTCGCCGTTGTCAGCCTTGGCGATCTTGTACGGAACCATCTGAATGTCTTTCTGCACAACTTCTTCGTCAAAACGACGACCGATCAGACGCTTAACTGCGTACAGAGTGTTGTGCGGGTTGGTCACAGCCTGACGCTTGGCCGACTGACCTACCAGGATTTCGCCATCGTTGGCGTAAGCGATGATCGACGGCGTGGTACGCGCGCCTTCAGCGTTTTCAATAACTTTGGCTTTGCCGTTTTCCAGCACGGAGACGCAGGAGTTGGTGGTCCCCAGGTCGATACCGATAATTTTGCCCATGTTAACTCTCCCGAAACTTTGGATTTGGATGCCGCAGCAGTGGTGGCTGACTGCGGTAGCACTTAAACGCTTGACTTCTAAATGGGGGCCTTGCGGCTAATTTCAAGCCTTCTCGTCAATCGAAGGCGAAATTGGCGCAGGCGCCTTGCTGACCACAACCATGGCCGGGCGCAACAGGCGACCGTTGAGCTGGTAGCCCTTCTGAAACACCTTCAAAACGCTGTTCGGTTCTACGTCGGCGCTTTCTTGTGCAGCCATCGCCTGATGGTAAACAGCGTTGAACGGTTCGCCATGCGGATCGATCGCTTCAAGCTGATAACGCTTGAGGGTGTCGTGGAACATTTTCAGCGTCAGCTCGATGCCTTCACGCATCGGACGGATGCTTTCGTCGTCCGGGTTCGACAACTCGAGACCGCGCTCCAGACTGTCGACGATCGGCAGCAGGTCGCTGGCGAATTTCTCCAGGGCGAATTTGTGCGCCTTCTCGACGTCCAGTTCGGCACGGCGGCGGACGTTCTGCAGATCGGCAGCTACGCGCAGAGATTGATCTTGCGCTGCGGCCAATTGCTCTTCGAGCACTTGCACACGGGTCGCCAGGTCATCACTCGAACCTTCCGGCGCCTGAGGGGCATCTGGGTTTTGCGTATCTACTGTCTGTTCGTCAGCCATAGAATTCTCCTTTCAATTTCTTCCGCGAGCCTGACCCGCGCTTCTGTCCCGATATATGGGGCCGCAAAATCAGGCTTCAAGGGCCTCCAAGCATTAACCCTACAAAAAAGTGCCGCATTCTCATTCCCTGATGCGCTAAGAAGTTTTGCGGTTCAAGCAAATCGAGCTAAGCGAGGGCATTGTCAGGCCGAAACAAAACACTGTATAAATAACCAGACCTAAAGCCTGGGAGCGGCCTTTATGCTGGTGCACCTGTCCGTACATAACTACGCCATCGTTGAACATCTCGATCTCGAACTTGATCGCGGGATGAGCGTGATCACAGGGGAAACCGGCGCTGGCAAGTCGATCATGCTCGACGCCCTCGGCCTGACCCTGGGCGATCGTGCCGACAGCGGCGTGGTTCGCCCGGGCGCTGACAAGGCCGACATCCTCGCGACGTTCGATCTGGTCGACATCCCCGAGGCCAGCGCCTGGCTGGCCGAGCGCGATCTGGACATCGACGGCCCGTGCATCCTCCGTCGGGTCATCACCAGCGAAGGCCGTTCGCGTGGCTACATCAACGGCACGCCCTGCCCGCTCGGCGACCTCAAGTCCCTTGGCGAATTGCTGATCGATATCCACAGCCAGCATGAACACCAGTCGTTGCTGAAAACCGATACCCATCGCCGCTTGCTCGACGAATACGCCGGCGCGACCGATCTGGCCCGCCAGGTTCATCTGGCCGCCCAGCGCTGGCGTCAGACCCGTCAGGAACTGGAGCGCCTTTCCAATTCCGGCGACGAACAACGCGCGCGCCATCAACTGCTCAGCTATCAGCTCGAAGAACTGGAAAACCTCGGTCTCGGCGATAACGAACTGGAGCAACTGGAGCAGGAACACAAAAACCTGACCAACGCTGAAACCTTGCTGGGCATTTGCCGGCAAGTGGTCGAGCAATGCAGCGAAAGTGACTCGGGTAATGTCCTGAACGCGCTGACCGCCAGTCTCAATCGTCTGTCGAGCGTGAATAATTCGGTCGGCGCACTGGGCGAAGCCAGCAGCTTGCTGACCAGCGCGCAGATTCAGGTTGAAGAGGCGGTGGGCGAACTCAATCGATTCCTCGACAACTTCGATGCCGATCCGGCACGCCTGCAATATCTGGAAGAACGCCTCGACGCTATTTATACGCTAGCGCGCAAACACCGAATCCAGCCGACTGAAGTCGCGGAAATGCAGCAGAAGCTGCTGGATGAAATCGAAACCCTGAATGCCAACGATGAATCCATCGAGCGTCTGGGTGATGAGCTGGCGTCCTACGCCCGTCATTATCAAGAGAAGGCTCGCGAGCTGAGCGATTTGCGCCATCAGGCCGCCGGCAGCCTTGCCAGTGCAGTGGAACAAGAGATTCAGCGTCTGGGCATGCCCGGCGGCCGATTCACCATCGAGCTGCGCGCAAACAGCAGTGACGAACTGCTGCCGAACGGCTTGGAACAGGTCGAATTGTTGGTCAGCGCCAACCCCGGGCAACCGCTCAAAGCGCTTGCTAAAGTGGCGTCCGGTGGTGAACTGTCGCGGATCAGCCTGGCGATTCAGGTGATCACTGCGCAGACATCCCGGGTGCCAACGCTGGTATTCGACGAAGTGGACGTGGGCATTGGTGGCCCGACGGCGGAAATTGTCGGCCAGTTGCTACGTCGCTTGGGTGAACGCGGACAGGTACTGACGGTGACGCATTTGCCGCAGGTGGCCGCGCAGGGTCATCAGCACCTGTTTGTGCACAAAGTGCGTGGCGATGAGGCAACCCACACAGCCGTGTCCAAGCTGAGCAAGACTGAACGAATAGAAGAAGTCGCGCGGATGCTCGGCGGCATCGATCTGACCAAGGAATCGTTGGCTCACGCGAAAAAAATGGTGGTTACCGCGAAAGTTTAAGATTTTTAAACAATAGAAAGCACGAAGGCGACCCTTGGGTCGCCTTCGCTCGTTTCGCGAACCTGAATTCGCGCGACATGCTTACTTTTTCTTGCGGACGTACAGCACCAGGTTGTGATCAACCATCTCAAAGCCATGCTTCTCGACGATCGACTTCTGGAGTTTTTCGATTTCTTCGTCGAAGAATTCGATCACTTCACCGGTTTCCACGTTGACCATATGGTCGTGGTGGCCACCGTCAGCCAGTTCGAATACCGCGTGGCCGCCGTCGAAGTTGTGACGGACCACCAGGCCAGCTGCTTCGAACTGGGTCAGAACACGGTAAACCGTGGCCAGACCGACGTCCTCGCCAGCTTCCATCAACGC
>NZ_JBIVMX010000105.1:0-8735 GCF_044753305.1 Pseudomonas sp. NPDC088429
TACCGCACCGTTTCACCCTTAACGGCGCCGAAGCGCGTAGGCGGGTTTTTTCTGGGGCACTTTCCGTAGGCTCACGCCTCCCAGGCATTACCAGGCACTTCGCCCTATGGAGCCCGGACTTTCCTCCCCCCCCTAATTTTCATAGAGGGCAGCGACTGTCCGATCGACTCTCCGCCGCGAAGGTTAACGGCAGAGCGCCCGAAGAACAAGCGCTAATAGCCGCAAAACCTGTCTGCGCGACGGGTTACTCGCCCTTCTGTTTCTCCAGCGCGACCTGATACAGCACGTTTTTGCGCTCGCCGGTGATTTGCGCGGCGAGAGCGGCGGCACGCTTGAGTGGCATTTCTTCGAGCAGCAGATTCAGCACGCGCATTGCCTCGCTGCTGACTGCATCTTCTGACTCCGGCGCCGTCCAGCCCGCCACCAGCACCACGCATTCGCCACGCTGCTGATTGCTGTCGGATTCAACAAACTCGCGCAGTTCAGAGAGCGGCAAGCCTTTAAGCGTCTCGAAGGTCTTGGTGATTTCGCGAGCCAACAGTGCCTGACGCTCACCACCGAACACTTCTTCCATATCCTGCAAACATTCAAGAATTCGGTGCGGAGCTTCGTAGAAGATCAGCGTGCGCGGCTCTTCTTTGACCGCTTGCAGACGCGCCTTGCGCCCGACCGACTTGGCCGGCAAGAAACCTTCAAAGATAAAGCGATCGGATGGCAGCCCCGCCGCCGACAACGCCGCGATCAATGCGCACGCCCCCGGCACCGGCACCACCGCGATTCCGGCCGCACGGGCCTGACGCACCAGGTGATAACCCGGATCGGAAATCAGCGGCGTGCCGGCATCGGAAATCAGCGCAACGTTGTCGCCCGCCAGCAGACGGGTAATAAAGCGGCTACCTTCATCACGTTCGTTATGTTCGTGGCAGGCGGCCAGCGGCGTGGAAATACCGAAGTGCTGCATCAGGCGCGCCGAGTGACGAGTGTCTTCGGCAGCGATCAACGCCACTTCACGCAGGATTTTCAGTGCCCGGGCGCTGATGTCGTCCAGGTTGCCGATGGGCGTCGCCACCACATAAAGCGAGCCAGCAGCGGAATTCGGGGAACCTGGAGCAGTCAAAGCGCACACCTCATGATCGGTAAAAGCGGCCATTGTAGCGCGTCACGAGGCTTGCGTTGCGCTCTGCCCGACCACGGTTTTGCACGCTGTAACGCAGCGCCGCAACATTTACTCCAGCTAAATTGACCGTTTCACGCCACTAACATCGCGCCCCGGCCAGTGCTTGGGTACAATTCCACGCTAATTTGATCGAGTATCAGGAACACTTACATGATCGCTTGCCTGCGGCTGTTCACTGCCCTCTGCCTCGCTGCCTTATTGGCGGCCTGCGCCAGCTCCCCTTCCTCCAGCCTTGGCGAACTTCCACGGACTCCGGACGCCAGCATCGAGCAACTGCTCGCGCAGGCCAGCCAGGCGAGCACCCCGGAAAAAGCTGCCCTGTTGCGCCTGAGCGCGGCAGATCTGGCTTACCACCAGGGCGATGCCGGACGCTCCGCGCAAATCCTGCAACAAGTGCCGATGGAGCAACTGAAGCCCGGCCAGCAGATTTTCGCCAGCACGCTGAACGCTGAACTGGCGATGACGCGCAACCAGCCGAAAGCCGCGCTGACTGCGCTGAGCCATCCAAGCCTGCAGCATCTGGGCGAAATGCCTGAAGAGCAGCAAGTGCGCACCGGCACCGTTCACGCCCGCGCGCTTGAAGCCGATGGTCAGACCCTGGCTGCCGCTCGCGAGCGTGTCTTTATCGCGCCGATGCTGAAGGGCGAAGCCGCCAGCAAAAACCACGAAGCGATCTGGACACTGATTGCCTCGCTGCCGACCGATCAACTGCAAGCCAACACCACCGACGACCTCGGCGGCTGGATGGGCCTGGCACTGGCGGTGAAATCCGCCGGTACGCTGGAACAGCAACAAGCCGCGATCGACACCTGGCGCGCGCAGAATCCAAAGCACCCTGCTGCGATCAACCTGCCGCAGCCGCTGACCAAACTCAAGGAACTGGCCAGCCAGCCCCTGAGCAAAATCGCCCTGCTGCTGCCACAAGACGGCCAACTGGCTGCCGTCGGCAAAGCACTGCGTGAAGGTTTCATGGCGGCGCACTATCAGGCGCAACAGGCCGGGCAGAAGCCACCCGCGATCGAATTCTACGACAGCTCAAAGCTGACCTCGATGGACGAGTTCTACCGCAAGGCCCAGGCTGACGGCGTGCAACTGGTCGTCGGGCCACTGGAAAAACCACTGGTCAAACAGCTGAGCACTCGCCCGCAATTGCCGATCACCACCCTCGCGCTGAACTACAGCGAAGGCGATCAAGGCCCGGCGCAACTGTTCCAGTTTGGTCTGGCGGCTGAAGACGAAGCGCGCGAAGTGTCGCGCCGTGCACGTGCCGACGGCCTGCATCGCGCTGCAATCATGGTGCCGAAAGGCGAATGGGGCGACCGCGTCATGCGCGCGTTCAGCCAGGACTGGCAGGCTAACGGCGGCACCATCGTTGCCACCGAGCGCGTTGATCAGCCGGTGCAACTGGCTCAGCAGATCGCCGACATGTTCCAGCTGCGTCAGAGCGAAGCGCGCGCCAAGAGCCTGCAAAACGCTGCCGGCACCAACGTCGCCGCACAGCCTTCGCGTCGTCAGGACATCGAGTTCATCTTCCTCGCCGCCACTCCGCAACAGGCGCAGCAGATCAAGCCAACCCTTAATTTCCAGTACGCTGGTGATGTTCCGGTTTACGCCACCTCGCACGTTTACAGCGCCAGCGGCGACGTCAACCAGTACAACGACATGAACGGCATTCGCTTCTGCGAAACCCCATGGTTGCTGGACAACAGCGATCCACTGCGCCAGCAAGTGGTTGCACAGTGGCCGCAAGCTGCCGGCAGCCTCGGCCGCCTGTACGCGATGGGTGTTGACGCCTATCGCCTGGCACCGCGTCTGGATCAGCTCAAGGCATTGCCGGACAGCCGCATCGACGGTGAGTCGGGCAGCCTCGGCATGACCCAGACCCAGCGTGTGGTGCGTCAGTTGCCTTGGGCGCAGTTCGTCAGCGGTCAGGTGCAGCGCCTGCCGGACACCCCGCGCTAATGCCCGACAGGTCACGCTCGCAAAGCGGTAAGGATGCCGAGCGCCAAGCGCTCAAGCATCTTCAACAACAAGGTCTGCGCCTGTTGGCGCAGAACTGGTTTTGTAAACGCGGCGAGCTTGATCTGGTCATGCTTGATGGCGATACAGTAGTATTCGTTGAAGTTCGCTACAGAAAAAACACTCAATGGGGTGGCGCGCTCGCTAGCATCGATGGGCGCAAGCAGCAGAAACTGATTTTTGCCGCACAGTATTTTCTTCAGCGCGAGTCGCGTTGGGCCAATTCCCCCTGCCGCTTCGACGTGGTGGCCATCGACAGCCATCCGAGTCAGCTGAACTGGTTGCAGAATGCTTTCGACAGTTGATCGTCGGCGCTGCAATCCGGACAATCCCACCGACAAATTTTGCTCTTTGCTTTGCGGGCTGCACTTTCATGTGCCGAATAGCCGCGCTACTTAAGGTCACACAGATGGACATGCAATCCCGAATTCGCCAGCTTTTCCAGGCCAGTATCGACACCAAGCAACAGGCGATGGACGTACTTGCACCGCACATCGAGCAAGCCAGCCAGATCATGGTCAACGCCCTGCTCAACGAAGGCAAAATGCTTTCCTGCGGCAACGGCGGCTCGGCCGGTGACGCCCAGCACTTCTCTTCGGAGCTGCTCAACCGCTTCGAGCGCGAGCGCCCAAGCCTGCCGGCCATTGCCCTGACCACCGACACGTCGACGATCACCTCGATCGCCAACGACTACAGCTACAACGAAGTGTTCTCCAAACAGATCCGTGCACTCGGTCAGCCAGGCGATGTCCTGCTGGCGATTTCGACCAGCGGTAACTCGGCGAACATTATTCAAGCGATCCAGGCCGCACATGATCGCGAAATGATTGTCGTAGCTTTGACCGGACGCGATGGCGGCGGCATGGCCTCGCTGTTGCTGCCCGAGGACGTCGAGATTCGCGTTCCGGCCAATGTCACTGCACGTATTCAAGAAGTCCACTTGCTGGCGATCCATTGCCTCTGCGATCTGATCGACAGCCAACTGTTCGGGAGTGAAGAATGACCCCTAATCGCCTTGGCCTTCTGGCCTTGACCCTGTGCCTCGGCATCAGCGGCTGCACATCGGTGGTGAACGCCAGCCGTGAAGCACCGATCGATGACGACCGTGGCACGCGCACCTTCGGCAGCAAGATCGACGACTCGTTGATTGAAACCAAAGTGGGTGTGAACGTGGCGAAGGCCGACCCGGCGCTGGACAACGATTCGCACATCGTCGTGACCAGTTTCAACGGTGTTGTTCTGCTCGCGGGGCAAACGCCTCGTGCAGACCTGAAAGCCAAGGCCGAACAGGCCGCAGCCGCTGTTCAACGGGTAAAAACCGTGCATAACGAGCTGCAGGTTATTCCGCCGTCCGGTTTCCTGGCTCGCCAGAACGACACCTGGCTGACCTCCAAGATCAAGACACAGATGCTCACCGATGCCAGCATTCCCGGCTCGCGCATCAAGGTCGTGACCGAGAACGGTATCGTCTACCTGCTGGGCCTGCTGACCAAACAGGAAGCCACTCAGGCAACCAACCTGGTGCAGGGCGTTTCCGGCGTGCAGAAGATTGTGAAGCTGTTCGAATACATCGACTGATACGCCTCTTCGTGTAGGAGCTGCCGAAGGCTCGGGCCGCGATCGGACGATCTTTTGATCCTGATCTTTTAAAGCAAGATCAAAAGATCGCAGCCTTCGGCAGCTCCTACAGTTTTGAGATGTAGATGAAGTTTTGAGATGCGCATGCAGTTTTGAGATGTGTATGCAGATTCGAGATGTGTATGCAGTTTTGAGATGTGTATGCAGATTTGAGATGTATGTGAAGTTTTGAGATGCGCATGAAAAAGGCGATCCATCCGGATCGCCTTTTTTTATTTCACCACTTTCAAACTTGGCCGGCCTGTTGGGCGCGGCGGTTCGCTGTCCGGTGGTGGCAAGTCGTCATCCGACTCGATCTCTTCCTCGTCATCCATCGGCGACTCGAGATCAAACACCATGCCTTGACCGTTCTCCCGGGCGTAGATCCCCAGGATGGCGCCAATCGGCACGTACAAGCTGTGCGGAACGCCACCGAAGCGACCTTCAAAGGTCACCACGTCGTTGTCCATGTGCAAATGCCGTACGGCACTTGGCGAGATGTTCAGGACAATCTGCCCGTCACTGGCGAAACCCTGCGGCACTTGCACCGCCGGGTACTCGGAGTTGACCAGCATGTGCGGGGTGCAATCGTTATCCACAATCCACTCATAGAGCGCGCGAACCAAATAAGGTCGACTGGAGTTCATAGCGGCTCCTTAAGCCTTAGCGCATATCGCGTTCGACACCAGACAGACTCGCCTGGAAAGCCTCACGCGCAAACGAGCGCTCCATGTAATCAAGCAGCGGCTTGGCTGGCCGCGGCAGTTCAATACCCAAAATCGGCAAACGCCAGAGTATTGGCAATAGGCAGCAATCCACCAGACTTTGTTCCTCACTGAGGAAAAACGGCTTGTCGGCAAACAGCGGCGACACGCCCGTCAGGCTTTCACGCAATTCCTTGCGCGCCACGACACGCGCGGCCTCTTTGGACTTTGGATCAAGAATCAGATCCACCAGACCACACCAGTCACGCTGAATACGATGAATCAGCAGTCGACTGTTGGCACGCGCCACTGGATAAACCGGCAACAACGGCGGGTGCGGGTAACGCTCATCCAGATATTCCATCACCACAGTCGACTCCCACAGCGCCAGGTCACGATCGACCAGCGTAGGCAGACTTCCGTAAGGGTTCACCTCAATCAGTTTAGGCGGCTGACGACCAGCTTCCACATAAATGATTTCGGCGCTGACACCCTTCTCTGCAAGCACGATGCGCACTCGGTGGGAATAGTGGTCGGCGGGGTCGGAGTAACAGGCCAACCGATTGGTCACGCCCATGGCGATCCTCCTCGCTTGTTGAAATGATTGGAACCGGAAAAACGCGCGCGCCCAGAGGGCGCCTCCCGCAATATCCGGCGAACCAGACGTTGCGTTATCGGAGGCGCCCTTGGGCGCGCGCGATTAACAGCAATGCTTTGAAGCGTATCAGTGCACGTCTTTCCAGTATTCACGCTTGAGCAGGTAGGCGAACACAAAGAAGAACGCCAGGTACAGCAAGACGTAGGTACCGATGCGCTGATGTTGCAGCTTAACCGGGTTAGCCGAGTAAGCCAGGAAGGTTACCAGATTCTTGACCTTCTCATCGAACTGCTCTTCGTTCAGAGCACCGGATTTCGGCACGATGGTCAATTGATCGCACGCTTCATGAGTCAGCGGCGTACCGGTCAACGGATCATATTGCTTCTTGCCGTCTTCGACGATCTGCACCTGTTTGCAGCCCACCACTTGGCGACCTTGCAGGCCGACCAGTACGTTAGGCATGCCGACGTTCGGGAAGACCTTGTTGTTCACACCCCATGGGCGTGCCGGATCTTCGTAGAACGACTTCAGGTAACCGTAGAGCCAGTCGGTGCCACGCACGCGAGCCACCAACGTCAGATCCGGTGGTGCTGCGCCGAACCAGGTTTTGGCGTCCGCCGGCTGCATGCCGATGGTCATGTGATCACCGATCTTGGCACCGGTGAACACCAGCTTCTCCAGCATCAGTTCGTGCGGCACGCCGAGGTCATCGGCAACGCGCTCGTAACGCTGGAACTTGGCGCTGTGGCAACCCATGCAGTAGTTGGCGAAAGTGCGCGCACCGTCCTGCAAAGCAGCTTTATCGGCGACATCAATGTCGACTTTTTCCAGCTCCGCACCGTGTTCAGCAGCGAACGACAAGACAGGCAACGCAGCAAAAATCAGAGCAAAAAATAACTTTTTCATCAGCCAGTCACCCTTTCCGGAACCGGTTTGGTCTTCTCGAGCCTGGTGTAGAACGGCATCAGAATGAAGTAGGCGAAGTACAGGAAGGTGCAGACCTGCGACAGCAAGGTTCGCTCCGGCGTCGGCGCAAGCACACCGAGAATGCCGAGGATCACGAACGAAATGCAGAACACCACCAGCCAGATTTTGCTCATCCAGCCTTTATAGCGCATCGATTTGACCGGGCTTCGATCCAGCCACGGCAGCACGAACAGCACCGCAATCGCCGCGCCCATGGCGATAACGCCCATGAGTTTGTCCGGGATTGCCCGCAAGATTGCGTAGAACGGTGTGAAGTACCAAACCGGCGCAATGTGCTCTGGTGTCTTGAACGGATTAGCTTGCTCGAAGTTTGGTTTTTCGAGGAAGTAGCCGCCCATTTCCGGGAAGAAGAACACAATGAAGCAGAAGATAAACAGGAACACCACAACACCGACAATGTCTTTCACGGTGTAGTACGGGTGGAAGGCGATGCCGTCCAGCGGGATGCCGTTTTCGTCTTTGTGCTTCTTGATGTCGACGCCGTCAGGGTTGTTCGAACCCACTTCGTGCAGCGCCAGAATGTGCAACACCACCAGACCGAGAATCACGATCGGCAGCGCAACAACGTGCAAGGCGAAGAAGCGGTTCAGGGTAATGCCGGAGATCAGGTAGTCACCACGAATCCACTGGGTCAGGTCGTTACCGATCACCGGTATCGCACCGAACAGCGAGATGATCACCTGGGCACCCCAGTAGGACATCTGACCCCACGGCAGCAGATAACCCATGAAGGCTTCGGCCATCAGCGCCAGGTAGATCAGCATGCCGAACACCCAGACCAGTTCACGCGGTTTCTGGTACGAACCGTAGAGCAGGCCACGGAACATGTGCAGATAAACCACGATGAAAAACGCCGAAGCGCCGGTCGAGTGCAACAGACGCAAAATCGAGCCGTACTCGACGTCGCGCATGATGTATTCAACGGAAGCGAACGCTTCTTCTGCCGACGGCGTGTAGCTCATCGTCAGCCAGACACCGGTGACGATCTGATTGACCAGAACCAGCAGCGCCAGAGAGCCGAAGAAATAGAAGAAGTTAAAGTTTTTTGGCGCGTAATACTTGCTGAGATGGTCTTCCCACATTTTCGTCGCGGGAAAGCGTGCATCAACCCAATCCATGAACTTGCTCATCACGCTTTCTCCGTATCGACGCCAATGACACTCAGGTCATCGGTCACATAGGAATGCGGGGGAACTGGCAGGTTCAAAGGCGCAGGTTGCGACTTGTAGACGCGGCCAGCCAGATCGTAGTGGGAACCGTGGCAAGGGCAGAAATAACCGCCTACCCAGTCTTTACCCAGATCCGCAGGTGCCACTTCGGGACGGAAGGTCGGTGAGCAACCCAGGTGTGTGCAGATCCCGATCAGCAGCAGAATTTCCGGCTTGATCGATCGCACTTCAGGGTCGACATAGGTGGGTTGCGTGGAGTTTTTGGATTCAGGATCGGAGAGCTGGCCCTCGATCTTTTTCAGATTATCCAGGATTTCCTTGGTACGGCGGACAATGAACACCGGCTGGCCACGCCATTCAGCAATCATCTGCTGTCCTGGCTCGACTTTGCTGACATTCACTTTCACCGGTGCACCGGCGGCTTTCGCCTTGGCACTGGGAAACCATGACCCCACGAACGGGAC
>NZ_JBIVMX010000105.1:8745-9615 GCF_044753305.1 Pseudomonas sp. NPDC088429
GACCGCAGCCCCCACCGCTCCTGCAGCACCCACCACGGATGTGGCTGCTACCAAGAAGCGACGCCGGCCTGCATTCACGCCGTCATTGCTCATTCAGTCCTCTCCCATCAGCTTTTGTGGCCTGTTAAATCAGGCATCTACTAAATAAATCAATGTTACTTATAAAAATTTTGCCGAATGGTAATGAAAAGCCCCAATTCTGACAAGGGAATTACCCGGAGCTCTTACCCTCAAGCCTTGCAGTATAGGGGGTCTACGGAAGTGGCAAGTTGTCGCAGCGCAATTCTTTGATAAATCACAGGCATAAAAAAACGCCCGCTTCCGTGAGGAGGCGGGCGTTCTTTTTGAACGTGGAAGCGGAATTAACGCTTCGAGTACTGCGGACGCTTACGCGCTTTACGCAGACCAACTTTCTTACGTTCAACTTCACGGGCGTCGCGAGTAACGAAGCCAGCTTTGCGCAGAGCGCCACGCAGGGTTTCGTCGTAGTCCATCAGAGCGCGAGTGATACCGTGGCGGATTGCGCCAGCTTGACCACTTACACCACCGCCGATCACGGTGACGTAGATGTCGAACTTCTCGACAGTCTCAGTCAGCTCCAGCGGCTGACGAACTACCATGCGGGCAGTTTCGCGGCCGAAGAAGTTTTCCAGCGAACGGTTGTTGATGGAGATGTTACCAGTACCCGGACGCAGGAAAACGCGTGCGGTTGCGGTCTTGCGACGGCCAGTGCCGTAATTTTGAGTCGCCGACATAATGTACTATTCCGTTAAAACTTCAGTTCTTGGGGCTGCTGAGCAGTATGTGGGTGTGCAGCGCCCGCATAGACTTTCAGCTTACGGTACATGTCGCGACCCACTGGGTTTTTAG
>NZ_JBIVMX010000106.1:0-9390 GCF_044753305.1 Pseudomonas sp. NPDC088429
GGTTTTTTTCTTGCACGCGTATCAGCGCGATTTCATTCGTTTTGCCATCGATCGCGGCGTTTTGCGCTTCGGTGAGTTCACCCTGAAGTCCGGGCGCACCAGTCCTTACTTCTTCAACGCCGGCCTGTTCAACTCGGGCTCGGCCCTGGCGCAGCTGGGGCGTTTCTACGCTGCAGCCATCGCCGAAAGCGGCATTCCCTTCGACGTTCTGTTCGGCCCGGCCTACAAAGGCATCCCGCTGGCGGCCACCACCGCCGTCGCATTGGCCGAGCATCACGACCGTGACCTGCCATGGTGCTTCAACCGCAAGGAAGCCAAGGCCCACGGCGAAGGCGGCAGCCTCGTTGGCGCTCCGCTGACCGGCGACGTGCTGATCATCGACGACGTGATTACCGCTGGCACCGCGATCCGTGAAGTGATGCAAATCATTGCTTCGCAGGACGGCGCCAAGGCTGCCGGCGTGCTGATCGCGCTGAACCGTCAGGAACGTGGCAACGGCGAGTTGTCGGCGATTCAGGAGGTCGAGCGTGATTTTGGTATTCCGGTGATCAGCATTGTTTCGCTGAATCAGGTGCTGGAGTTCCTCGCGGATGATCCGCAGCTCAAGCAGCATCTGCCAGCTGTGGAAGCGTATCGCGCCCAGTTTGGCGTCTGATACGACATCATTCTGTAGGAGCTGCCGGAGGCTGCGATCTTTTGATCTTAAAAACAGAATCAAAAGATCGCAGCCTTCGGCAGCTCCTATAGGGGTTTCGATTTAGCGCAGGTTTCTCCATTTTTTCAGCAGTTTCAGGGTCAATCCTGCGTTGATCAGCGCAAACGCCAGCAGCGCCAACACCACCATCACGTACAACGTGCGATCCACATCAAAATCCCACAGATCCAGCGTGCTGCTGCGAATAATCCCCACGGCAGCCGGCAAGTTGACGTAAAACAGCGCCACAAACGCGCACGTCAACGGTAGCGCCCGCCCGTAAAACGCCTCCCGAACCTTGTCCCTGCTGCGTTTTCGGTTCAGCGGCCCCGACTGATATTCATCCAGTGCCAACGCTTCACTGAGCGCCGGCCACGCCAGGTTGAACAGGAAGGTGGTCAGGGTCAGCAGCAAGCCACTGACCGCGACGATGTCACTGAACGGCATTCAGGCCCAGCGTTGCGCAGAGTAAGGCGTGGCTGTCCTCGCTGATCTCGAACTGCCCGGCGCTGCCCTTGCGCTTGGTGATGGGTTTGAAGGTTGGCTCGTTCTGCGTGATCAGCATGTTCAGCTCATCGCGTATCACGTCCGAGCTGATGACCACCAGAAACACGGTTTGCGCGTATTCAGCCGTCTCGATCACCGCACGCATGCTGTGCTGGAGGATGTCGTCGAGCTGATTGCGAAAGCGCGACACGGTGTTTTTCAGCAGGGTTTTGCTTTGGCTTTGAGTCAGCTGAAAGATCGTCGAGATCTGCGATTCAGTCGGCAAGGTCTGCCCGAAATAGCTCTGAATCAGGTAGAGCAGACGATCCTGCTTGGCCTCGTCAGCGCGGCTGGGCATGCCGCCTTCGACCAGCATTTTCAGGTATTCGGTCAGGCTGGCCTTGGCGATGCGCTGCAAGGCGTGGGTGATTTCCGCGTCACCAATGCGCAAGGTTTTCTTGACCGGTTCCTTTTGTTCCAGCTCGAAAGCGGCGGCGTCGATCGTGAACGAGATCTGCATGGCTCAGGCGCTCCGAGTTATTTCCCGCTGGTTTCCGGGTATGGATCCTGAGGTGCATCGCCTTGGCCGCTGAGGACTTTCCAGCCCTTGAGCGGGTGCGAGGCTTCCGTGAAGTCAGGGCAGGGCGGCATCGATGATTGCGAAGGGCCTGAATACTCTCGGCCGCAGTCCACACAGGCGTAGGTGCCAGCCGAAATGTCACTGCCGTAAGGAACGCTGTCTTTTTGCATGGGTAAATCTCCGGTGGATGAAGGGAAGATCCTAGGGAGATTTGTTCTGAGGTGATGTCGGAGGTTTCGCTGAGTTATGTCGGACGTTTCTTGCGCGCATAAAAAAGATCGCAGTCTTCGTCAGCCCCTACAGAAATTTCATACAAACGAAATTCGCTTTTTGTAGGAGCTGCCGCAGGCTGCGATCTTTAGCCTTTCAGCAATCAGTGACGCTTGCGATTACTGATCAGCGTACCCACACCGGTATCAGTGAAGATTTCCAGCAGGATCGCGTTCGGTACACGACCGTCGATGATCAGCGAGCTACCGACGCCGCCCTGAACCGCTTCCAGCGCACAACGGATCTTCGGCAGCATGCCGCCGTAGATGGTGCCGTCAGCAATCAGATCGTCGACCTGCTGCGTACTCAGGCCGGTCAGCACGGTGCCCGACTTGTCCATCAGGCCGGCGATGTTGGTCAGCAGCATCAGCTTTTCAGCTTTCAGCGCTTCGGCGACTTTGCCAGCCACCAGGTCAGCATTGATGTTGTACGACTCACCGTTGGCGCCGACGCCGATTGGCGCGATCACCGGGATGAAATCACCTTTGACCAACAGGTTGAGCAAGTCGGTGTTGATCCCGATGACTTCGCCCACGTGGCCGATGTCGATGATTTCCGGCTGGGTCATCTCCGGGGTCTGGCGGGTAACGGTGAGCTTTTTCGCACGAATCAGCTCGGCGTCTTTACCGGTCAGGCCGATGGCGCTGCCGCCGTGGCGGTTGATCAGGTTGACGATGCTTTTGTTGACCTGACCGCCCAAGACCATTTCGACGACGTCCATGGTCGCCGCGTCGGTGACGCGCATGCCATCGACGAAGTGGCTTTCGATCGACAGGCGCTTGAGCAGATCACCGATCTGCGGGCCGCCGCCGTGCACGACCACCGGGTTGATGCCGACGGCTTTCATCAGCACGATGTCGCGGGCGAAGCCGGTTTTCAGCTCCTCGCTTTCCATCGCGTTGCCGCCGTATTTGATCACCAGGGTCTTGCCGACATAACGTCGGATATAAGGCAGCGCTTCGGACAGGACCTTGGCAGTGTTGGCGGCGGCATCGCGTTCGAGGGTCATTCAGGGCTCCGGGTGGATCAGAACGGTAGTTGGAGATCAGGTGCAACACGTTTCAATTGGGCGTGGAACACGTCTTTGATGCGCTGCAATTCAGCCTCGTCATCGGCCTCGAAGCGCAGCACCAGCACCGGTGTGGTGTTGGACGCGCGCACCAGGCCCCAGCCTTTGGCGTAATCGACTCGCACGCCGTCGATGGTGGTCAGGTCAGCGCCTGCGCCCCACTGTGCGTCGTGCAGTGCATCAATGATGCTGAATTTGCTCTCTTCGGTCACATGGATATTGATTTCCGGCGTAGAAATATCGTTCGGGAAGGTCGCAAACAGCTCTTCCGCAGTGGATTTTTCCTTGCTGAGGATCTCCAGCAGCCGCGCGGCGCTGTAGATACCATCGTCGAAACCGAACCAGCGCTCCTTGAAGAAGATGTGCCCGCTCATTTCACCGGCCAATAGCGCGCCGGATTGTTTCATTTTCTTTTTGATCAACGAATGACCGGTCTTCCACATTAGCGGACGACCACCGTATTCCTTGATCAGCGGCACCAGGCGACGGGTGCATTTGACGTCGAAAATGATCTCGGCGTCCGGGTTACGCGCAACCACGTCACGGGCGAACAGCATCAGCAGACGATCCGGGTAAACGATGCTGCCGGTATTGGTCACCACGCCGACACGGTCGCCGTCGCCGTCGAAAGCCAGGCCGATGTCGGCGTTGGTTTCTTTTACTTTGGCGATCAGGTCGACGAGGTTTTCAGGCTTACCCGGATCCGGGTGATGATTCGGGAAGTTGCCGTCGACTTCGCAGAACAGCGGGATGACTTCGCAGTTCAGTGCTTCGATCAGTTGCGGGGCGATCACGCCGGCCGCGCCATTGCCGCAGTCGACCACGACTTTCATGCGCCGCGCCAGTTTGATGTCCTGGACGATTTCGGTGTTGTAGCGGTCGAGGATTTCGACTTGGGTAACGCTGCCGGTGCCGCTGCTCAGATTGTTGGTCTTGATGCGCTCATGCAGCACCTGAATCTGTTCGTTGGCGAGGGTGTCGCCGGCGATGACGATCTTGAAACCGTTGTAGTTCGACGGGTTGTGGCTGCCAGTGAGCATCACGCCCGACTTGCCGGCCAGCACGTTGGCGGCGTAGTACAGCGCCGGCGTCGGCACCAGACCGACATCGCTGACGTGGCAGCCGCTTTCGGCGATACCGCGAATCAGCTCGGCAACCAGCTCAGGACCGGACAAGCGACCGTCGCGACCGACGGACACATTCGGCTCACCTTGAGCGAGGCTCTGCGAACCGATGGCGCGGCCGATCCAGTAAGCGGTTTCGGCATTGAGGAATTCCGGCACGGTGCCGCGAATGTCATAGGCGCGGAAAATGCTGTCGGGCAGCTTCGGGGCGATCTTGGCTGGGGTGCTCATCTACGGAAATGCTCCATCTCGAAAGTGGCGGGACAGACCGACGAATCGTTCGACGGCAGGCTCAAACTGAAGGGTATGACGGCGTTTTCCACAGAGAGTTCGTGGTATGAAAGGGCCATGACGCCTCGGCTGGCGTGGCTTTCGGCCGGCAAAACCTTGATTTACGGTGTTAAAACCTGTCGCACAAATTGCACAAATTTCTCTTCTGTAGGAGCTGCCGAAGGCTGCGATCTTTTGACTTTGTTTTTTAAGATCAAGATCAAAAGATCGCAGCCTGCGGCAGCTCCTACAGGAGATGTGTTCGGTTATTTGGTGCCGGTATGGCCAAAACCGCCGGTGCCGCGTTCGGTTTCGACGAACTCTTCAACCATTTCGAAATGTGCCTGCACCACCGGTACCAGCACCAGTTGCGCCAGACGTTCGCCGACGGTCATGGTGAAATCGCTCTGGCCACGGTTCCAGCAGGACACCATCAGCGGGCCCTGGTAGTCGGAGTCGATCAGGCCGACGAGGTTGCCCAGCACGATGCCGTGCTTATGGCCCATGCCCGAGCGCGGCAGGATCAGCGCGGCGAGGTTCGGGTCGCCGATGTAAACCGACAGACCGGTGGGGATCAGCACGGTTTCACCCGGCTTGATCACGATGTCCTGTTCCAGCATGGCGCGCAGGTCGAGGCCGGCGGAGCCCGGAGTGGCGTATTGCGGCAGCGGAAAATCGGTGCCGATGCGTGGGTCGAGGATCTTGGCTTGCAAAGCGTGCATGTAAATTAAACCTGGTTCAGACGTTCGGCGATAAAAGTGACCAGTTGGCGAGCGATCTTGCTCTTGCTGGTCTGGGCGAAAATCGTGGCGTGCAGCTCACGGTCAATCACGCTGCAGGCGTTTTCTTCGCTGTTGAAACCGATGCTCGGGTTGGCGACGTCGTTGGCGACGATCAAATCGAGATTCTTGTCCTTCAGCTTGCGTGCAGCGTAGTCGAGCAGGTGTTCGGTCTCGGCGGCAAAGCCGACACTGAACGGACGGTCGGGACGGGTCGCGATGGTGGCCAGAATGTCTGGATTGCGCACCATTTGCAGGACAAAGCCATCACCGCTCGTAGGATCTTTCTTGAGTTTTTGCGGGGCGATGACTTCCGGGCGGTAGTCCGCAACCGCTGCCGAGGAAATGAACACGTCACACGGGATCGCGGCTTCACACGCCGCGAGCATGTCGCGGGCGCTGACCACGTCGATACGCGTGACGCGATCTGGCGTCGGCAAGTGCACCGGGCCGCTGATCAGCGTGACGCGGGCGCCGGCTTCAACCGCTGCTTCGGCGAGTGCAAAGCCCATTTTTCCGGAGCTGTGGTTGGTGATGTAGCGCACCGGATCGATGTTTTCCTGAGTCGGGCCGGCGGTAATGACGACGTGTTTGCCGGTCAGTGCCTGGCGCTGGAAGCAGTCCGCCGCGCACTGTGCGAGGTCGGTGGCTTCCATCATCCGGCCCATGCCGACGTCGCCGCAGGCCTGACTGCCCGAGGCCGGGCCGAAGGTCTTCAGGCCACGGCTTTCAAGGAGTTGCAGGTTGGCCTGGGTCGCCGGATCGCGCCACATCGCCTGATTCATGGCCGGCGCGACAGCGACGACAGCGTCAGTGGCGAGTACCAGCGTGGTCAGCAAATCATTGGCAATGCCTTGCGCCAGACGCGCGAGCAGGTCGGCGGTGGCCGGGGCGATCAGCACCAGATCGGCCCACTTGGCCAGCTCGATGTGGCCCATCGCGGCTTCGGCGGCCGGGTCGAGCAAGTCGAGGTGCACCGGGTGGCCGGACAGCGCCTGCATGGTCAGCGGGGTGATGAATTCGGCGCCGCCGTGGGTCATGACCACGCGCACTTCGGCGCCCTGATCGATCAGGCGACGAACCAGATCGGCGCTCTTGTAGGCCGCGATGCCGCCGCCGACGCCCAGAACGATGCGTTTCCGATACAGCCGCTGCATAGGTCTGCCTTTCATTTCGTGGGTGACATACGTGGCGAAACCCCCTCCCCAGGGTGAATCCGCCCGCAAAAAAGATGGGCTAAGATATCACAGCGACCGCTACGGAACAGCGGCGCCCACTGACAGGGAAGTGCTATGAGTATTCGTGATTGGCCCGCGGCTGAACGCCCGCGGGAACGCTTGTTGGAACAAGGTGCGGCGAGTCTTTCGGATGCGGAACTGCTGGCGATTTTCCTTCGTACCGGCGTGCCGGGGAAAAGTGCAGTGGATCTGGCGCGGCATTTGTTGAGTCAGTTCGGCAGCCTGCGTTTGCTGCTTGAGGCCGATCAGGACGCATTCAGCAAACAATTGGGATTGGGGCCTGCAAAGTTTGCGCAGCTGCAAGCGGCGCAAGAAATGGGTAAGCGGCATCTGGCCGAGCGCTCGCGCGAGAAGCCTGCGCTGGAGAATCCACAGGTCGTCCGCGATTACCTCAAAGCCATGCTGAGGCATGAGCCTCATGAGGTGTTCGGCTGTCTGTTTCTCGATTCAAAACATCAGGTGCTGAATTTCGAGGCGCTGTTTCGCGGATCGATCGACAACACCAGTGTGCATCCCCGGGAAGTGGTGAAGCGTGCGTTGGCCAACAACGCGGCGGCGGTGATCCTCTGCCATAACCATCCGTCGGGGAACACGGATCCGAGTCAGTCAGATCGGTTGCTGACCAAGCGACTGCAGAAAGCTTTGGATTTAATTGATGTGCGGGTGCTCGATCACTTCATCATCGGTGACGGCGAGCCGCTGTCGATGGCGGAGTGCGGCTGGATGTAACTTCCACTCCCTGTAGGAGCTGCCGCAGGCTGCGATCCTTTGATCCTAAAAAAACAAAATCAAAAGATCGCAGCCTGCGGCAGCTCCTACAGGGGGATCGGTTATTTGAGGTTGACCTTGGAGTAGTCCTGACGGCCAAACGGGCTGACGGCGTAGCCCTGCACGTCTTTGCGCGTCAGCGCATACGCCGTCGGGTGCGCCAGCGGCAACCACAACGCCTGCTGCTGAATCTGCGCCTGCGCCTGCTCGTACAGCTTGGTGCGTACACCTTGTTCGCTGGTGGTCTTGCCGGCGCTGATCAGCTTGTCCAGATCGGCGTTGCAGTAGCGCGCGAAGTTAGTCCCCGACTTGACCGCAGCGCAGGAAAATTGCGGCGTGAGGAAGTTATCCGGATCACCGTTATCGCCGGCCCAGCCCATGAACAACAGATCATGCTCGCCCGCCTTGGCGCGACGAATCAGCTCGCCCCACTCGATCACGCGGATTTCCGCCTGAATACCGATCTCTGCCAGATCCGACTGCAACATCTGTGCGCCGAGGCTTGGATTCGGGTTGAGCAGGCTGCCCGACGGACGCGTCCAGATGGTGGTCTGGAAACCATCCTTCAAACCAGCCTTGGCCATCAGCGCCTTGGCTTTGGCGATGTCGTGCGGATAGCCCGGCAGGTTCTTGGCGTAGCTCCAGGTGTTCGGCGGGTAAGGGCCGTTGGCTGCTTCGGCGGTGTCTTCAAACACAGCCTTGATGTAGTTGGCCTTGTCGAACGCGAGGTTGATCGCCTGACGCACTTCCGGCTTGTCCAACGGCGGATGCTGACTGTTGATGCCAACGAAAGCGGTCATGAACGCGTCAGTCTTTTCGACTTTCAACGTCGGTTCTTTCAGCGCGGCTTGTACGTCGAGTGGCTTCGGCGACAGGGCGATCTGGCATTCATTGCGTCGCAGCTTTTGCAGGCGCACGTTGGCGTCCGGGGTGATGGCGAAGATCAGCGGATCGACCGCAGGCTTGCCACCGAAGTAGTCCGGGTTGGCCTTGTAGCGGATCGCCGCGTCTTTCTGGAAACGATTGAACACGAACGGGCCGGTGCCGATTGGCTGGCTGTTGAGCTTGTCCGTCGCGCCGGCCTTCATCAGTTTGTCGGCGTATTCGGCGGAGTAGATAGAGGCGAAGCCCATGCTCAGGGTCGCCAGGAACGTCGAGTCCGGGTGATCAAGGGTGAAGCGCACAGTCAGCGGATCGAGGGCGTCGATCTTCTTGATCAGTGCTGGCAGTTGCATCGACTGCGCGTGCGGGAAACCGCTCTGGGCGACTTTGTGCCACGGGTTCGCCGGGTCGAGCATGCGGTCGAAGCTGAATTTAACGTCTTCAGCGGTCAGCTCGCGGCTCGGCTTGAAGTAATCGGTCGTGTGAAATTTCACCTGCGGATGCAGTTTGAACACGTACGTCAGGCCATCGGTGCTGACTTCCCAGCTGTCGGCCAGGCTCGGCACGACTTTGCCGCTGGCGGTGTCGAAATCCACCAGACGGTTCATCAGCACGTCGGCCGAGGCGTTGGTGGTGGTCAGCGAGTTGTATTGCACCACGTCGAACCCTTCCGGGCTGGCCTCGGTGCAGACGCTCAGCGCGGCGGCCTGGGCCAGAGGGCTCAGCAGGAGCGGGGCGAGCAACAGGGGTAGGGCAGCGAGGCGCATGGTCGGTTTCCTTTTACAGATCGAAGGCCCATCTGCAAGTGCAGTCTGGAAAAGGCCTACCCTAGAGGGCTGGATTACAAATGACTATCCCCTTTTTGCATTTTAAGGGCACAGTGACGGCGGTTTTTCAGACCACGGCGCTGCGCAAAAAGTCTGAAAGCCGTGTGCAGACGATTTTCTTCGACGAGTGGTAAAAACCGGTGCCGGCCTTTATCCAAAGCGTTCGCAGGTCGAAAAAGCACTTTTTTGTGGATTGATTGCACACGGAAAGTTGTTGCACCCCGGTCTTTCTGGTATAAAGCAGCGCTCTTTTCTAGGGGCCCGGTTCCTTCACTGTAGGTGTAGCCGGTAAGACCTCTAAAGAAACGCGGCGCCTGGCGCCAAATGACTGAGAGATTAAGCGGCCAACCCATGCCGGGTTGGGCTTGTGGTTTTTGAGGGCTGAGGCATGTCGAGAGTATGT
>NZ_JBIVMX010000107.1:0-8578 GCF_044753305.1 Pseudomonas sp. NPDC088429
TACATCTGGACCGAGGGTTGCCAGGTCTTGCGGCACCTAGCGGCTGTTTTCCACGAGAATTTGTTTGCCGACCTGATCCGCCGTACCGGCATGACCGCCGCCGATGACGATCACTTCAAAACGGGAAGGGAAATCCACCACGCACCTCGTGCCTGCTTAAGTAGGTAATTCAGGAATAGTTTGAGATCAGGTTTTTGAACCTGGTCGACAAGTATAGGGACTTCGCCCTTCCTAAAGAACCCTTTGCACAAAATTTAACCAGCTGTGGAGAACTCGAGGTTAAAAGAATAAAAAAGAGAGAAATTTATAAAACCTTTGTTTTTATGTTTATTTCTACTGAGCCTACTTTCTGTGGATAGATCTCTACAGGCCTTTGTTTTCAATGTGTACAGAGATTCAAAACCCTGTGTTCATGTGCCAATGAGGGCCTTGGATAACCGGTTTAAGCCTGTGGATGAAAGGGGTGGTTATCCACAGAGGGGTTTATGTCCAGTTTTCAGGCCCTGTTATCAACTGCCCTTAGTGGCAGTTATTCACAGGGCTTAATCCACAGAAAAACGATAAAACGCCTTTTCCAGAGTGCAAAAAAAACACCAGCGAGGGTTCGCTGGCGATAAAGAAGCCGATGGAGGGAAGTGCGCGGGCTATTGTGAGAGAACGTAACAGGGGCTAATAATAGGCATTATCATTAACTCGTCAGTTTTCCCCATGTCCCTACCCGCCCACACTGCTGCGATCGAGCGAATCTACGAGCAACACCATTCGTGGCTACATGGCTGGCTCAAGGGAAAATTGCATGACGCCTGCGATGCAGCCGATGTGGCGCATGACACGTTCGTGCGGATTCTGGCGGCACGTAATGCCGCACAGATTCGCGAGCCACGTGATTATCTGGCGACCATTGCACGCGGTCTGGTGATTGACCGATATAGAAGACAGGCTATCGAAGCCGCCTATTTGCAGACCCTCGCGGCTCGACCGGAAGCCACTGCCATCAGCGAGGAAGACAAGGCGCTGATCATCGAAACCCTGGTCGCTGTGGATAAAGCCTTGGCCGGGCTTGGCGCCAGAAGCCAAAAAATCTTTATGCTCTCGCAGATCGATGGCCTGACTTATCAACAGATCGCTCTGCAATTGAAGGTTTCGCTGACCACGGTGAAGAAGCACATGATCCGCGCCCTGACGGAATGTGCCCTGATCATGGCGCAACGTTGATGGCCATCGCCCCCAATCGCCAGATCTTCGAAGCAGCCGCCAGTTGGTACGTACAGTTTCAGGCAGATCCACCAACGCTCGCCGAACAAAAGGCCTGGCAGTTGTGGATAGATAGCGACCCGGCGCATCTGGAGGCGTGGAACCAGATGGAACAATTGCAGCGCCACCTCGGCACGCTGCCACAGGATCTGAAACGTCGCGCATTAAATACCGGTCAGCAACGTCGCCAAGTGCTGAAATTGTTGCTACTCGCAGCGGGAACGGGGTTCGTTGGCTGGAATGTTCAGCAACACACTTCCTTGGGAAATGTCTGGGCCGACTATAAAACCGGCGTTGGCCAGCGTCGCAATATCACATTGGCGGATGGCAGCCAGATTCAACTCAACACCGACACTGCGATTGATGTGTCTTTCGACCCGGCGCAGCGGCTGATTCGCCTGCGCTCCGGCGAGATCCTCATTCAAACCGGAAAGCTGGGTGATCAACGGCCCTTTTTCGTCGAAACCCGGGATGGCCGGATTCAAGCACTCGGCACTCGTTTCTCCGTTCACCAGCTATCGAGTTCTACCCGAGTTGGAGTGCTGGAAGACCGGGTCAGTGTTCAGCCCGGTGATACTTCAACGACCGCAAAAATCTTGCAGGCAGGCGAAGGCGCTGATTTTGATCGTCAGCACATAGGGCTCATTCATCCATTCAAATCCTCCGAAGTGGCGTGGATCAACGGTCAATTGATCGTCCTCGATGCACGCTTGGGCGATGTGATTGAAGAATTGGGCCGTTATCGCAGCGGGGTTTTGCATTGCGACGCGCGTGCCCGGGAGCTGCGGGTTTCCGGGACATTCCGCCTCAATTCAACTGACGCAGTCTTGGCCAATCTACAGGCGTCGCTGCCGATCAACGTGCGCTATTTCACTCGTTACTGGGTCTCGATCAGCCACAACGTTTGAACGAAATTTCGCCTGGGCAAAATAAATCGCAAACAGGGTTATCTTTTTTGGCCCTGACCCGGCCCTACAGGTAATCGCGATAAACGCGGCTCTTTGCCACCTTCAGGGCTTATCCACCCATGCGTCTTCCCACGTTTCGTCAGCGTTTTTCCTACCACTGCATTGCTTACAGCCTACTGATGACCAGCGCCGCGTCCTGTCTGGTGATTAGCCATAACGCCGTCGCTGCATCGGCCACTCAGCGTTATGCGATTGCAGCGGGCCCTCTGGACAATGCACTGAGCCAGTTCGCCTCGGCCGCCAACGTAATTCTGTCGTTCTCGCCGCAACAGACCAGCCGCTTGCGCAGTGTCGGGTTGAACGGCAACTTCACCGTCGACCAAGGTTTTGCCCAACTGCTGCAAGGCTCAGGTTTGCAAGCCGTACCGCAGGCGCCGGGCAGTTACATTCTGCAGGCGCTGCCAAACGGTGATTCGCTGGAGCTGGCCCCGACCAACATCAATGGTCAGTTGGCCAACCCGATGAATCTGGATTACGCGGCGGACGTCGGATACAAGGCGCAGAACAGTCGAATCGGTACGAAAACCAGTACGCCGTTGTCGGAAACGCCACGCTCGGTGTCAGTCGTTACCGCACAACGCATGAAAGATCAGAAATCTCAGACGCTCACTGAAGTACTCGGCTACGTGCCGGGGATCTTTGCCCCACCGTTCGCCGCCGGCGACAGTCTGGCTGGAGACCTGTTCTACATTCGCGGTTTCAACGCCACCGATTATGGCTACGGTCTGTTGCGCGATGGACTACGCGTACAGGGCAATCGCTACGACACCAGCACCGAGCCCTACGGACTTGAGCGGGTCGAGATTTTCCGCGGCCCGTCTTCTCTGCTCTATGGGGAAAACGCTCCGGGCGGTCTGGTCAATCTGGTGAGCAAACGCCCGACCGCCGCACCGCAAGGCGAAGTGCAGTTGGGTTATGGCTCGAACAATCGCCGGCAGATCGGCGTCGATGTCTCCGGCCCGCTCAATGACAGCGGCAACGTGCTCGGACGCGTGGTGATGCTTGGCCGCAAGTCCGACACCCAGACCGATCACGTTCCGGACGACCGTATCTACATCGCGCCATCGCTGACCCTGAATTTCGACGATTACAACACGCTGACCCTACTGGCCAACTACCAGAAGGATCACACCAACATGGAGCTTGGCCTACCGGCCGCCGGGACTTTGCTGACCAACCCCAACGGCAAGTTATCCAAAGGCACCATGCTCGGCGACCCGGACTGGAACACCTTCGAACGGGAAACCTGGAGCACCGGTTACGAGTTCAGCCACTCGTTCAACGACGACTGGCAGTTCCGCCAGAACTCGCGCTACATGCAGTCGCGCATTACCCGCCACGAAACCTGGCCGGGCAACCTCAATAACGCCGGGTTCGGTACGCGTCTGAACATGACTGCCTACGATCGCTTCAACAAATCGATGGTGTACTCGCTGGATAACCAGCTGGAAGGCAAATTCCAGGTCGGCGGTCTGGAGAACACCGTGTTGTTCGGCGCCAGCTACGATCGCACCTCCTTTAATCAGGACTGGAACGCCGGCATCGTCGGGCCGATCGATGTGTATAACCCGGTGTACTTGCGCGATCCGACCACGCCGATTGCGGTGCAAAACACCTTGCTGGAACAGCAGATGAAAGGGGTTTATGCACAGATCCAGAGCAAGTACGACCATTGGCTGTTCCTGCTCGGTGGCCGTCAGGATTGGGTCGACAGTGATTTTCGCGACAAGGTCGCGCAATCGAGCGACATCAGCTCCGAGGACAAGAAGTTCACCTATCAGGGCGGCGTGATGTACCAGTTCGACAATGGCATGACGCCGTATGTCAGCTACTCGACCTCGTTCGTGCCGGTGCAACAGATTTCCAATGCCGGCGCGCCACTCGACCCGATCACCAGCAGCCAATATGAAGTGGGCCTAAAGTACGAACCGATCGGCTGGGACACTGCCTTCACTGCATCGGTGTATGACCTGCGTAAAAAAGACGACACCTACTTCGACGCCACCACATCGAGCTATCGCCAGGTGGGCGAAAGCCGTTCCAAGGGTGTGGAACTGGAACTCAACAGCAACCTGACCCAGAACCTCAACGTGACTGCGGCTTATACCTACACCGACGCGCGAATCACCAAGGATGCCGCGACGTCATTGGTCAAAGGCCATCAAATGACCGGCGTTCCACGTAATCAGGCCTCGGTCTGGGCGAAATACCGCTTCCTTGATGGCGACTTGAAAGGTTTGTATGTGGGTGGCGGTGTGCGTTATTTCGACAGTGCCTTCGCGTACACCTCGCCTTCTCTCTACGGAAAGCTGGATGCCGGCGACGTTACCTTGGTGGATGCGGCCATCGGTTATCAGATCGATACGCACTGGAGCGTCGACCTGAATGCGAAGAACCTGTTCGACAAGGAATATGTGTCGGGTTGCAACGACGCGGGTCGTTGCTATTGGGGTGAGGATCGCACTCTGCTCGGTACAGTTTCCTACAACTGGTAAAACGAAAAAGGGGCTGTGGATAAATTGTCCACAGCCCCTTTTGTCATTTGCCGATACAGAAACTGGAAAAGATTCGTCCCAAGAGATCATCAGAGCTGAACGCCCCGGTGATTTCGCCGAGAGAGTGCTGGGCCTGGCGTAAATCCTCCGCCAGTAACTCTCCGGCGCCAGCCAAGGTCAGCTGGGCGCGGCCGTGTTCCAGTGCCGCACTGGCGTGGCGCAAGGCCTCCAGATGCCGGCGACGTGCACTGAAACTGCTTTCCGACGTCTGCTCGTAACCCATGCAGGCTTTGAGATGATCGCGCAACAGATCCAGGCCTTCACCGGCCGACTTGGCGCTGAGACTGATCGTCACGTGCCCGTCTTCGCTGGTTTCCAGAACAATGGCTTCGCCGGTCAGGTCGGCTTTATTGCGGATCAAGGTGACTTTCGCCGGATCTGGCCGGGTTTCGAGGAACTCCGGCCACAGGGCAAACGGATCCAGTGCTTCCGGCGCAGTGGCGTCGACTACCAGCAACACCCGATCAGCTTCACCAATGGCTTTCAACGCGCGCTCGACGCCGATCTTTTCCACATGATCATCGGTATCACGCAGGCCAGCGGTATCGACAACGTGCAACGGCATGCCGTCGATGTGGATATGTTCACGGAGGATGTCGCGAGTGGTGCCGGCGATCTCTGTCACGATTGCCGCTTCGCGACCGGCCAACGCATTCAACAGGCTGGACTTGCCGGCGTTCGGACGGCCGGCGATCACTACGGTCATGCCATCGCGCAGCAATGCGCCCTGCCCGGCTTCGCGCAGCACTGTGGATAGTTCATCGCGCACTTTGTCGAGCATGCTCAGCACATGGCCATCGGCGAGGAAGTCGATTTCTTCTTCCGGGAAGTCGATGGCGGCTTCGACGTAGATGCGCAGGCCGATCAACTGTTCGGTCAAGTTATGCACACGCTGGGAAAACGCACCCTGCAATGAACGCAGGGCATTACGTGCAGCCTGTGCAGAACTGGCTTCGATCAAATCGGCAATCGCCTCGGCTTGCGCCAGGTCGAGTTTGTCATTGAGGAAGGCGCGTTCGCTGAATTCTCCCGGACGCGCCAGACGGCAGCCCAGTTCCAGGCAGCGTTTGAGCAACATATCCAGAACGATCGGGCCGCCGTGGCCCTGCAATTCCAGAACGTCTTCACCGGTGAACGAATTAGGCCCCGGGAAATACAGCGCCAGACCTTCGTCCAGCACCTGTTTGTCGTCAGTGAAAAACGGGCCGTAATGGGCGTAACGCGGTTTCAGTTCGCGGCCGCTGATGGCTTTCGCCGCAACACTGGCCAACGGCCCGGAAATACGGACGATGCCCACACCCCCACGGCCTTGAGCGGTGGCGACAGCGGCGATGGTTTCACGAGGTACGCTCATAACCGGAATCCAGACAAAAATGACAGATAGCAAAACGCCCCACTAGGGGGCGTTTTGAGTGGTTATCCACAGTGTAAATCAAGCGGCTGCTTTGGTAGCCCGTTCGATCTTACGTGTGATGTACCACTGTTGGGTGATGGACAGGCAGTTGTTCACAACCCAGTACAGCACCAGACCAGCCGGGAACCACAGGAAGAAGAAGGTGAAGATGATTGGCATCATTTTCATGACCTTCGCCTGCATCGGATCCGGAGGAGTCGGGTTCAACTGCTGCTGGATAAACATGGTTGCGCCCATGATGATCGGCAGAATGAAGAACGGATCCTTGATCGACAGGTCAGTGATCCACAGCATGAACGGCGCCTGGCGCATTTCCACGCTTTCCAGCAGAACCCAGTACAGCGAAAGGAAAACCGGCATCTGCACGAGGATTGGCAAGCAACCACCCAGCGGATTGATCTTCTCTTTCTTGTACAGCTCCATCATGGCTTGCGACATTTTCTGCCGGTCATCGCCATGTTGTTCTTTCAGTGCAGCCAGTTTCGGTGCAACGGCACGCATACGCGCCATCGATTTGTAGCTGGCAGCCGACAGAGGGAAGAAAAGACCCTTGATCAGCATGGTCAGGAAGATGATCGACCAGCCCCAGTTACCAATGATCGCGTGGATGTGTTGCAGCAACCAGAAGATCGGTTGAGCAATGAACCACAGAATGCCGTAGTCGACGGTCAGTTCCAGACCTGGGGACAACTGCTTCAGCACAGCCTGGCTTTTCGGACCGGCGTACAGCACAGCGCTGGTTTCAACTTTGGCACCTGGTGCAGCGGTCAGTGTTGGACCGGTGTAACCGATGATGTAGTTGCCTTTGCTGTCTTTACGGGTCTGAACGACGTTGTTTTCGCCCTTCGCCGGAATCCACGCGGTCACGAAGTAGTGTTGCAGCCAGGCTACCCAACCACCGGTGACGGTTTCTTTCAGTTGGGCCTTGTCCATGTCCTTCATGGACACTTTCTTGTACGGCTCCGAACTTGTCCACAGGGCAGCGCCCAGGTAAGTCGCGGTGCCAGTAGCAGTGGTGGACGAAGGGTCAGCGCTGTTATCACGCTTCAACTGAGCAAACATTGCGCCGTTCCAGGGCTGAGCGCTCTGGTTATCCACAATGTAGGAAACGGCTACGTCGTACAGGCCGCGTTTCAGGGTGAAACGCTTGATGTAATTGACGCCGTCCTTGCTGAACTTCAGGTCTACGACCAATTGGTCCTGACCGTCAGCCAGTTGATAAGTCTTCTTCTCCGAGGAGTAGACCGGACGACCGGCCGGGTTTGCGTCCGGACCGTTGGTGCCGATGAGACCGCTTTGGGCCAGATAAACACGTTCGCCGCCGTTATCGAACAGCTGGAACGGAACATCAGGACGATCCTGACGACGTGGATACAGAGGCAAGGTCAGTTGAGCAACATCACCACCTTGTGGATCGATCGCGAGATCGAGCACGTCGGTTTTGATCTGGATCAGATCCTTGCTGGCGGCTACCGGTGTTTCGGCAGGTGCGCTGGTATCGCTAGCGGCGCGCGGAATATCGTCACTGGCGGCAGCATTATTGCCAGTGGCGGTGTCCGGCAAACCGGATGTAGTCGTACTGGAAGCAACATTCTGAGTCGGCAAAGCAGCCTGACCATAGTCCTGGTTCCATTTAAGAACCATAACGTAGGCCACGATTGCCAGGGCGACGATCAGGATCGTGCGTTTGATATCCATGATTACTCGGCCATCGAAGAAGAACGGGAGGTAGGGATAGGTGGAACCGGGTCATAACCACCGGGATTCCACGGATGACAGCGACCTAAACGACGAAAGGTCAGCCAGCCACCGCGCAGAAGGCCATGATTTTCAATGGCTTCATACGCGTAGCAGGAACAACTGGGGTAGAAACGACAGTGGCTGGCCATCAAAGGACTAATGGCATAGCGATAAAACTGGATCGGAACGAGGGCCAGTTTACGCATCAGGACTGTCTACCCCTACAGTTTCGGTTTTGACTTCTGGAACTGGCTTGCTGCGTGCCAGACGCTTCCAGAGCTTGCCGAAATGCTGAATCAATTCGGGGTTTTCTACATCGCCAAGACCTTTGCGCGCGACGATAACGATGTCCCAGCCGACCAGTGAATCCTGGTGCAGACGAAACGATTCGCGCATCAAACGTTTGAGGCGATTGCGCTCAACGGAGAGCTTTACGCTCTTTTTCCCGATAACCAGCCCGAGACGGGGGTGATCAAGATCGTTGTTGCGTGCAAGGAGCAGGAGATTTTTCCCCGGAACCTTGCCGGTAGGGGAGTCAAAGACTGCCTTGAAATGCCGGGGGGTAAGCAGACGCTTTTCCCGACTGAAGTCCTGACTCACCTCCAGGACCGGATTATCATTCGGCCAGACGCGCTCGCGCGTTGGGG
>NZ_JBIVMX010000108.1:0-8473 GCF_044753305.1 Pseudomonas sp. NPDC088429
CCAAGGTGTGACACCCCTAATGAAGAAGGACTTTTTAGCCCCTGAAAAACATCTCTTGAAAACTACTGCAGTCGGACAGCCTTGGCTGGAATTCGGCTTTAGGCCTTTTTCCTACTTCGTTTGAGCCGTTTTCGCTACGTTTTAGAGATGCTTGGAAAATGCGGCAGTATCCGTTAAAGCCGAATGATGTTCAACACGTCGCCCGACAGGCTGACCTGTACGCCCGAGCCCCACATTGGATCGCGGCGCAAATCCTCGGAAACCTTGTAATGACCGGCGATGGAGATCAGTTCAGCGCTCAATTGCTGACAGAAAATCCGTGCCTTGGTGTCACCCTTCACGCCGGCCAGCGCACGGCCACGCATCGGGCCGTATACATGGATGTTGCCATCGGCAAGAAGTTCCGCCCCCGGACTGACCGAGGAGACCACGACCAAATCGCCACCCTGCGCGTATATCTGTTGTCCACCACGTACTGGCGTGGTGATGACGCGGGTCTGTTTGACGGTCGGTTCTGGAGGCTTTTCCGGCTTCTTTTTGACTTCGGCTTCGGGCATCTCCAGCGGGCGCTCGCGGGCACCGGACGGCGGCAGCACCGGAATGTCGATGGCGATGGCGGCGGCGATGTCTTCGATGCGGCTGGCGCGAATCGCCAGGGTGCGCAGGCCATGTTGACGGCACACGCGCATCAAACCTGGCAGGTCGACCGCGCCTTCGCTCGGCGGCAGTTTGTCCAGAGCCAGAACCAGCGGCGCGTTGCTGAAGAAATTCGGCGCCTGCGCAACTTTGGCGGCCAATTGCCGATCGAGGCTGTCGAGGTCGTTACGGGCCAGTTCCAGCACGGTAATGGCCAGCATGCTGCCCTTTAGCTGGAACACGGGATCTTGGTTTAACGGTTCGGTTTTGCTCATGTCGGCATACAACGGCTTGTCACTAAAAGTGCCGAGACTTATAACGAGAACGCCCGCAGGCCGCAAGCCGGGTCGAACGATGTAGAATGCGCGGCCACTGTATTTACGGAAGCTTTAATGGATCGCCCGCGTTTTCGAAAAGCATTTCTTGCTCCACGCTTCTGGCCGCTCTGGTGCGGCTTGGGGCTTTTGTGGCTGATCGTGCAGCTGCCGTATCCGGCGTTGCTGACCATCGGTCGATTTTTGGGTGCGTTGATGTATCGCTTCGCCGGCGACCGGCGGCGCATTGCCAAGCGCAATCTTGAACTGTGCTTCCCGGAAAAATCCGCGGCGGAGCGCAAACGCCTGCTCAAGGAAAATTTCGCTTCGACCGGCATCGCTTTTTTTGAAATGGCGATGAGTTGGTGGTGGTCGCGTGAGCGTTTGGCCAAACTGGCCCACGTCGAAGGGCTTGAGCATTTGCAGAAAGCCCAGCACGAAGGCAAAGGCGTGATCCTGATGGCGGTGCATTTCACCACCCTGGAAATCGGTGCGGCGTTGCTCGGCCAACAGCACACCATCGACGGCATGTACCGCGAACACAAAAATCCGTTGTTCGACTTCATCCAGCGCCAGGGCCGTGAGCGGCACAATCTTGATTCGCTGGCGGTGGAGCGCGACGACGTGCGCGGCATGCTCAAGCTGCTGCGTTCCGGTCGGGCGATCTGGTACGCGCCGGATCAGGACTACGGCGCTAAGCAAAGTATCTTCGTGCCGCTGTTCGGCATTCAGGCAGCGACGGTGACGGCGACGACCAAATTCGCGCGGCTGGGTAAGGCGCTGGTGGTGCCGTTCACTCAGGAGCGTCTGGCGGACGGCAGCGGGTACCGTCTGGTGGTGCATCCGCCGCTGGAAGATTTCCCGGGCGAGACCGAAGAAGCCGATTGCCTGCGCATCAACCAATGGGTTGAAGGCGTGCTGCGCGATTGCCCGGAGCAATACTTATGGGCGCATCGGCGCTTCAAGAGCCGGCCACCGGGCGAGCCGAAGTTGTACGCCAAACGCGGTTGATTCACCCCATCCCCTAAGCACCACGGAGTGTTGCGATGAGCCCAGCGGAACCGGTCACAGGTTTGATTCTTTCCGGCGGCGGGGCTCGGGCTGCGTATCAAGTGGGCGTGCTGGCGGCGATTGCCGAATTGTTGCCGGTGGGCGCGGACAACCCGTTCCCGGTAATCGTCGGCACCTCGGCCGGCGCGATCAACGCGGTCAGCCTCGCCAGCGGCGCCACGGATTTTCGCGCCGCCATCGAACGCCTGACGCTGTTCTGGCAGGGCTTTCGCAGCCATCGCGTGCTGCGCAGTGACTGGCCCGGCGTGATCCGCCAGGCCAGCCGTTTTGTCAGCCACAGCCTGCTCGGCCTCGGTCGGCATTTGCCGGTGGCGCTGCTCAACAGTTCGCCGCTGCGCGACCTGCTCAACGAAAAACTGCACCTGCCCGGCATCGCCGAATCCATCGCACGCAAGCAATTGCATGCGGTGGCGGTGACGGCGTTCGGCTACGAATCGGGGCAGGCGGTGACGTTCTATCAGGGCGGCGGCACGATTGATTCGTGGCTGCGACATCGGCGCATCGGTGTGCCGACGCAACTGTCGGTCGATCACTTGCTCGCGAGTTCGGCTATTCCGTTGTTGTTCGCGCCGGTGAAAATCGGTGATGAGTATTTCGGCGACGGCGCGGTGCGGCAATCGGCGCCGATCAGTCCGGCGCTGCACTTGGGTGCCAGTCGCGTGCTGGTGGTCGGCGTCAGCGGCAACCCGCGTGGCTTTGATCCGCAGCAGCCGCTGGAACGCACCTACACCGGGCAACAGCCGACACTTGCGCAGATCGGCGGGCACATGCTCAACAGCACGTTCATTGACAGCCTGGAAAGCGACATCGAGTTGCTGCAGCGGCTCAACCAATTCAGTCATCTGATGCCCGCCGGCACGCCGACACGCGAGTTGGGCGTGGCGCCGGTGGAGGTGCTGGTGATTTCACCGAGTCAGCCGATTGATGAGATCGCGGCGCGGCATCGTCAGGAATTGCCGGCGGCGTTGCGCTTGTTTTTGCGCGGGCCGGGGGCGACGAAGACGAGCGGGGCAGGGGTGCTGAGTTATCTGTTGTTCGAGGCGGGGTATTGCAGCGAGTTGATTGATTTGGGGCGAAGGGATGCGTTGGCCAAGCGTGAGGAGTTGTGCCGGTTTTTGGGGATATCTGAGGCGGTGGCTCCCGCCTGAAATCGGCGGTGAGGCATTCGCGAGCAGGCTCGCTCCCACATTGGAACTCGGTCGAATATGGGGAAGCTTTTAAAGCAAAAGATCGCAGCCTGCGGCAGCTCCTACATTGGAATGCGCTATCCCTGTAGGAGCTGGCGAAGCCTGCGATCTTTTGATTTTTATCAGAAGTGGAACTTCACCAGGAAGCTGGTCACGTTCTGATTGGTGGTGAACGCACGGGTGTCGTCGATCCCGTACTTGTCTTTCCAGTAGTCGTACTCAACACCGACGTACAGTTGCTTCTCGCCGAAATTCAGCGCCTTGCCCAGGTCGTATTTGACCTGTGGGTTGAAGTGCAGGTTGGCTTTGTATTCGCCACGGTTGTTTTCGTCGTTGTCGACGACCCAGTCCATGTAACCGTCGATCAGCACGTTCGAGTCGCCGACCGGAATGGTGTAGGACCAGACCGGTGTGATCTGCCAGACGTTGTCACCCGGGCGCGAGCCTTCGGTGTGGCGCTGGTAGAAGTTCAGCTGGAAGTAGTCGAAGCCCGGAATGGCCAGGTCGAAGCCAGGACCGATCAGGTAGGACTCGGTGTCACCCTCGCCGAACTCGTAGGTCATCGCCAGCAGGACGTCTTTGATCGGGCCGAATTCGATCTTCTGGTCGAGTACCTTGCCCAGCGAGATGCGTGGCTGGAACTCGCCGTAGTAGGTGTTCGGGCCGTTGTTGAAGTCCTTGTCACCGTTGTAGAAGATCTTGTCGACGAACAGGAAGTTGTCCCCATACTTCCACGCATCGGCGTGCTCGAAGGTGACGGTCTGCTGGATCGCAGGGTTGACCTTGAAGTCCTTACCGTAGAGGTAGGTCAGGCTGTTGTTCTGCCACTGCAGCAGGCCATCGGCCATGGCCTGGCCGCCGGCCAACATCGATCCCGCAAGCATCAGGCTGGTGCACGTACGTTTCATTCGGTTGCTCCCAAAGTAGGTGTTCCACGTTTATTTTTTTTAAGATCGGCGCTCTGGTGTGGCGCCTTTTTTCGTTACTGCAAAAGTCATCCAATCGGTCAGCTTTGCTGGTGTTAGCAAGAGCTGGGCCAAGGCTTTTCGAAAAGCAAAAAAACGCCCGTCGGCTGCTGCAAAACAGTCGATTGAGCGTGTTTTCGGGATGCCTCGGTACTGGCCGGGGCCGGGATAAGTTGGCCCGTCGGTCAGGAATTAAATCCGGGCTTTTTTTTAGACCGAATTCATGAGGCCGCGGAGAATACTGACTCCTCGGCCAGCTCTCAAGTGCCCCGCAACAGAGCACCGACGACAGGTATGGGGCACGGTTGCGGGTCATCTTAAAAATGCACCTTCACCAGCAGGCTGGCGGTGTTCTGATTGGTGTCGAGGTTGTGGCTGCTTTCGACGCCGTATTTGTTCTTCCAGTAGCTGTATTCGGTGCCGACGTACAGCTGCTTCTGACTCCAGCCCAGGGCTTTGCCGAGGTCATATTTGATCTGCGGATTGATGTGCAGGTTGGCGTGGTAGGTGCCGCGCGAGTTCTCGTCGTTGTCGACCACCCAATCCAGATAGCCATCGATCAGCACGTCGGAATTGCCCACGGGAATGCTGTAAGACCAGCCGGGGGTGATCTGCCACACGCCGTCGCCGGGGCGCGGGCCTTCGGTCTGGCGGCGGAAGATGTTGAGGGTGACGTAGTTGAAGCCGGGCACCTTGAGGTCGAAGCCCGGGCCGATCAGGTAGGCCTCGCTTTCACCTTCGCCGTACTCGTAGGTCATCGCCAGCAGCACGTCTTTGATCGGGCCGAATTCGATCTTCTGATCGAAGATCTTGCCGAACGAGAAGCGTGGGGTGAATTCGCCGTAAAAGGTGTGCGGGCCTTTGTTGCGGTCTTCTTCGCCGTTGTAGAAGATTTTGTCGACGAAGAGAAAGTTGTCGCCGTATTTCCACTTGTCGGCGTGCTCGAACGTGACCGTCTGCTGGATCGACGGGTTGATCGCGAAATTCTTGCCGTACAGGTAGCTGAGGCTGTTGGTTTGCCACAGCAGTAAATCGCCAGCCATGGCTTGACTCGCGGCCAGCAGGCCACCACCCAACAGCATGTTTGTCTGTGTACGAATCATCTGTTGCTCCCTCTTGTTTTTATTGTTTGAGGCGCAGAGCTGTTGCTTGCCCTTGTAGGAGCAGAGCTTGCTCGCGAAAGCGGTGGGTCATTCAACATTGATGGTGGCTGACCTGGCCTCTTCGCGAGCAAGCTCTGCTCCTACAGGAGTACTTCGGTGTTGCTTTAGTGCTGGTGTGCGTGGCAGTCGTTGATGGCCGCGCGCTCTTTGCCGCCGAGAATGTTGAACAGCAGGTTCAGCGTCAGCGCGCTGAGCGTTGCCATGGCGATGCCGCTGTGGGTAATCGGGCTCATCCATAGCGGCAGGTGCGCGAAGAACTCAGGGCGCACCACCGGGATCAGGCCCATGCCGATGCTCACCGCGACCAGCAACTGGTTGCGACGGTCACCGATGTCGGCTTCTTGCAGAATCTTGATGCCCGTCGCGGCGACCATGCCGAACATCGCAATCGCTGCGCCGCCCAATACCGCCGGTGGAATCGATGCCACCAGGAACGCGGCTTTCGGCAGCAGGCTCAGGACGATCAGCAAGCCACCGGCAACGATGGTCACCGAGCGGCAGCGCACGCCGGTCATCTGCACCAGGCCGATGTTTTGCGCGAACGAGGAGTGGGTGAAGGTGTTGAAGAAACCGGCGACAAACGAGGCGCCGGCATCACACAGCAAGCCGCGACGCAGCATGCGCGGGCAGACTTCCTGGCCGGTGATTTTGCCCAGCGCGAGGAACATCCCGGTGGATTCCACGAAGATGATCACCACCACCAGACACATTGACAGGATCGGCGCGAGTTCGAATTTCGGCATGCCGAAATGCAGCGGGGTAACGAACTGAATCCATGGCGCATTGGCCATGCCGCTGAGGTCGACCATGCCGATCACGCCGCACAGGATGTAGCCGAAGCACATGCCGATCAGTACGGAAATGTTGACCCAGAAACCGCGCATGAAGCGGTGCACCAGCAGAATGGTGCCCAACACCAGGGCGGCGATGGCCAGATAAATCGGTGAACCGAATTGCGTAGCGCCTGCACCGCCGCCAGCCCAATTTACGGCGACGGGGAACAGCGACAAACCGATCGAGGTGATGACCGTGCCGGTCACCAGAGGCGGGAAGAAGCGTACGACCTTGGACATGAATGGCGCGATGATCATGCCGAAGAAGCCGGCGGCGATCGTTGCGCCGAAGATGCCTTGCAGGCCGATACCGGGCATGCCGGCCATGGCGACCATGCTGCCGACAGCGGCAAAACTGGCGCCCATCATCACCGGCATGCGAATGCCCATCGGGCCGATGCCCATGGATTGCACGATGGTGGCGACACCGGCGACCAGCAGGTCGGCGTTGATCAGGAAGGCAATTTCTTCACGACTCAGGCCAGCGGCCTGTCCAATGATCAGCGGCACCGCGATGGCACCACCGTACATCAGCAGAACATGTTGCAAACCGACCAGGATCAGTTGCAAAAGGGGCAATCGCTGAATGGCGGGTGCGTCGGGGATGCGCGCTTTGGACAGCTCGGACATGCAACACCTCAGATCTTTTTATTCTTGTGATTGAACAGCTGCCGGGTTGCTCGCAGCTGTTTCTTTGCATCATTCGTATGTGTGGGCAGAGGAATTTTGTGGCGAGGGGATTTATCCCCGATGGGCTACGAAGTAGCCCCAAAACCTGCAATCGCAATACATCAGGCAGATGGCAATTGCAGGGTCTGCGACGGCTGCGCCGCCGATCGGGGATAAATCCCCTCGCCACAGGTAAATCCCTTCACCTCAAAAGCCTGCTGTTAGCAGGCTTTTGTGTGGCTTAGTTGGTCTGGGCTCCCTGCACAATCCAGGCGCCGATCAGGTCACGTTCCTGCTGGGTCATCTGTGTGATGTTGCCCAGTGGCATGATCTGACTGGTGACCGCTTGTGCCTGAATCCGCGCCGCGTTCTGGCGGATCTGCTCAGGGGTGTCGAACATCACACCCGCTGGCGCTGCGCTGAACAACGGACTGGTCGGCTTGGCCGAGTGGCAAACTGCGCAGCGTTCTTGAATCACGCTGTGCACTTTGTCAAAGCCAGGGCCGGCGTTGGAGGCTTGTGCCGGTGCAGCAGGTTCGGCAGGGGCTGCCGGTGCCGCTTCAGCCGGTTTCGCGCCACCACCCAGTGCCGTTTCCGGCAGCGGTTGGTACTCGATTTTTGCTGGAGCCTTGGCCACTTCCGGAGCGGTCGACATCGGCGTTGGGCCGGTGACGTACGCCAGCGTGATCATGCCTACCGCTGCCACTGGCAGAGTCCAGGCAAACTTGTGGCTGTCGTGACGGGTGTTGAAGTAGTGACGCACCAACACGGCCAACACCGCGATCCCGGCCAGGATCAACCAGTTGTACTGGCTGCCATAGGTGCTCGGGAAGTGGTTGCTGATCATGATGAACAGCACCGGCAGGGTGAAGTAGTTGTTGTGACGCGAGCGCAGCAAGCCTTTGGCCGGCAGCGCCGGATCCGGCGTGCGGTTCTCGGCAATCGCCGCCACCAGTGCGCGTTGCGCCGGCATGATGATGCGGAACACGTTACCGACCATGATGGTGCCGATGATCGCGCCGACGTGCAGGTACGCACCACGACCGCTGAACACTTTGCTGAAGCCATACGCCGCGCCGATGATCAGCACGAACAGGATGAAGCCGAGCAGAGCAGGGCGTTTGCCCAAGGCCGAGTCGCACAGGAAGGAGTAGATGAACCAGCCGAGGAACAGCGAGCCGATACCGATGGCCACGCCTTCAGGGCCGCTCAGTGTGCTGCCCGGAGCCAGCAGGTAGAGCGTCGGGTTGGAGTAGAACACCACGCACAGCAGCGCGATACCCGACATCCAGGTGAAGTAGGCTTCCCATTTGAACCAGTGCAGGTTCTCCGGCATTGCCGGCGGGGCCAGTTTGTATTTTTCGAGGTGATAGATACCGCCACCGTGGATCGCCCACAGGTCACCGGCCAGACCGGTTTTCGGGTTGACGCGGTTGAGGTTGTTCTCCAGCCAGACGAAGTAGAACGACGCGCCGATCCAGGCCACGCCAGTAATCATGTGAACCCAGCGCACGCTCAGGTTCAGCCATTCCAACAGATGTGCTTCCACAGTCTTTACCACTCGCCTGTCACTCTTGTTGTCGAGTGTTCAGACCTTCACTTATTGGTGGGGGGCGAGGAACAGACGCTCTTCCT
>NZ_JBIVMX010000109.1:0-8467 GCF_044753305.1 Pseudomonas sp. NPDC088429
CGGTGATGATGGAGCCTGCCTGAAGGTTCAGGGTTTTTAGGCTTTCTTCAAAGAGTTCCGCAAAGCTTTCGCTCATTTTAATTCCTGTAAATGAGGGCGAAGGATACGCCCATCTCCACACCCCAGACGGTGTGGGTTAGTTTCATATAGAAGAAGCGCCGCAGGACTATGACTGGTCCCCTGTGGCCTTCTTGGTCACCCGGCGATATCGCGAATGGCGATCTCGCTCATGATGCGTTCAAGCACCTGATCGATGGACAACTCCGTGGAATCCAGCTGTATGGCGTCAGCCGCCGGCTTAAGCGGGGCTACCGCTCGCTGGGTGTCACGCTCGTCGCGCGCACGGATCTCATCTAGCAGACTCGACAGACTAACACCCTCGACTTTGCCCTTCAACTGCAAATATCGACGGCGCGCTCTCTCCTCGGCACTGGCGGTCAGGAAAATCTTCAGCGGTGCGCTTGGAAAAACCACGGTGCCCATATCGCGACCATCCGCGACAAGGCCCGGCGCTTCCTGGAAAGCCCGCTGGCGCTGCAGCAGCGCCTCGCGCACGGCTGGCAATGCAGCCACTTGAGAAGCACCGGAACCGACGCTTTCAGTGCGGATGACATCGCTGACTTCATCACCTTCCAGAATGATGCGTTGCAACTGACCGTCGGTCGCCGCAATAAACTGAACATCCAGATGAGCGGCGAGTTTCTTCAGCAGCTCTTCATTGGTCAGATCAACACCATGGTTGTGCGCAGCAAATGCCAGCAAACGGTACAGCGCACCGGAATCCAGCAGGTTCCAGCCCAGACGCTTGGCCAGAATCCCGGCTACGGTGCCTTTGCCCGAGCCGCTTGGCCCATCAATGGTGATGACCGGTGCAATGTTGTTCACGACTGAGCCTCTTGTGCCACACGAATACCGACCTGCCCGCACAGCGCGAGGAAGTTCGGGAACGATGTCGCGACGTTGGCGCAATCATGGATGCGGATCGGTGCAGTGGCGCGCAGCGAGGCCACACTGAAAGCCATGGCAATACGGTGATCGCCGTGACCATGCACTTCGCCGCCGCCGATCTGGCCGCCGTCGATGATGATGCCGTCCGGGGTCGGTTCGCACTTGACGCCCAGCGCCAGCAAACCGTCCGCCATGACCTGAATGCGATCCGATTCCTTGACCCGCAACTCTTCAGCGCCGGTCAGTACGGTGCGCCCTTCGGCACAGGCGGCCGCCACGAACAGCACCGGGAATTCGTCGATCGCCAGTGGAACCAGCTCTTCCGGAATCTCGATGCCTTTAAGTTTAGCTGCCCGCACGCGCAGGTCAGCCACAGGCTCGCCGCCGACTTCACGCTGGTTTTCCAAAGTGATGTCAGCACCCATCAGGCGCAGGATGTCGATAACGCCAGTACGGGTCGGGTTGATGCCGACGTGCTCAAGCACCAGCTCCGAACCTTCAGCAATCGAGGCCGCCACAAGGAAGAACGCCGACGACGAGATGTCGCCCGGGACTTCAATGTGGGTCGCCGTCAGTTTGCCGCCGGATTCAACCGAAGCCGTAGCGCCTTCAACGCTGACCGGGTAGCCGAAGCCGCGCAGCATGCGCTCGGTGTGATCGCGAGTCGGAGCCGGCTCGGTCACAGTGGTTTTGCCTTCAGCGTACAGACCGGCGAGCAGCAGGCAGGATTTCACCTGAGCGCTGGCCATCGGCATGGTGTAGGTCAGGCCTTTGAGCTTGTGCCCGCCACGAATAGTCATCGGCGGACGACCTTCAGCAGCGGTTTCGATCACGGCACCCATTTCTCGCAGCGGATTGGCCACGCGATTCATTGGACGCTTGGACAGCGAGGCATCGCCGGTCAAAGTGCTGTCGAAGTTCTGCGCAGCCAACAGTCCGGAGAGCAGACGCATCGAGGTACCGGAGTTGCCCAGATAGATCGGGCCCGGCGCCGGTTTCAGACCGTGCAGGCCGACACCGTGGATGGTCACGCGGCCGTGGTGCGGGCCTTCGATGACCACGCCCATGTCGCGGAACGCCTGCAAGGTCGCCAGGGCGTCTTCGCCCTCAAGGAAGCCTTCGACTTCGGTGACGCCTTCGGCCAGCGAACCGAGCATGATCGAACGGTGAGAAATGGATTTGTCGCCCGGTACGCGAATCCGACCGGACAGGCGGCCACCAGGTTGAGCCAGGAAGATCAGATCGTTGGAATTCATAGCGTCCACATAGGCCCTGCGGGCCAGGATTTTACTGAAATGCTCGCGGGCAACCCGGGCGCGCGTAAAGACGCCCAACAATTGGTGCCCATCCCCTGCATCGACCGCGTCGCGCAAGGCGTCGAGGTCGCTGCGAAATGTATCGAGTGTGCGCAGAACAGCCTCGCGGTTAGCGAGGAAGATGTCGTGCCACATCACCGGGTCGCTTCCGGCGATTCTTGTGAAATCGCGAAAACCACCGGCAGCGTAACGGAAGATCTCAAGGTTTTCATTGCGCTTGGCCAACGAATCGACCAGACCGAAAGCCAGCAAGTGTGGCAGATGACTGGTCGCGGCCAGCACTTCATCGTGACGCTCGACCTGCATGTGCTCGACGTCGGCACCCAATTCGCGCCACAGACGATCAACCACAGCCAATGCGGCCGGATCGGTTTGCTCAAGCGGCGTGAGGATCACTTTGTGACGACGGAACAGTTCGGCATTGGAGGCTTCCACCCCGCTCTGCTCGGAACCGGCGATCGGATGGCCCGGCACGAAACGCGGCGGCATCGCGCCAAACGCTTCGGTTGCCGCGCGCACCACATTGCCTTTGGCGCTACCGACGTCGGTCAGAATCGCCTGCCCGAGATCCATGCTCGCCAGACGCGCGAGCACTTTTTCCATCGCCAGAATCGGCACCGCCAGTTGAATCACGTCAGCGCCTTGGCATGCAGCGGCCAAGTCATCCTCACAACGATCGACCACACCCAACTCAACCGCGAGCTTGCGCGATTGCGGATCGAGATCGACCCCGACCACTTCGCGGCACACACCGCTTTCACGCAAGCCTTTGGCAAACGAACCACCGATCAACCCCAGACCGACCACCACAAGGCGACCGATCATAGGTGCAGCAGATTGCAGTGCAGTGACATCACCCACGAGCCAGAACCTTGCGCAGCGCTTCGAGGAAGCGGCTGTTTTCCGCTGGCAGACCGATGGTCACTCGCAGGTGATTCGGCATGCCGTAATTGGCCACCGGACGCACGATCACACCTTCGCGCAGCAAACCCTGGAATACCGGAGCTGCAACTTGTGCGAGATCGACGCAGATGAAATTGCCCTTGGATTCGATCCAGTTCAGGCCCAGCTCACGGAAACCGGCTTGCAGCTGCTGCATGCCCGATTCGTTGAGCTGACGGCTTTGCGCCAGATATTCTTCGTCTTTCAGCGCTGCGCAGGCTGCTGCCAAGGCGAGGCTGTTGACGTTGAACGGCTGGCGAACACGGTTGAGCACATCGGCGACAACCGGGGTCGACAGACCGTAACCAACGCGCAATGCCGCCAGACCATAAGCCTTGGAGAAGGTGCGCGACACCAGCAGATTCGGGTACGCGGCGAGGAAATCCAGACCATCCGGCAGATCGCTGCCTTCGGCGTACTCAATGTAAGCCTCGTCCAGCACCACCAACACATGCTCCGGAACATCCTGCAGGAACTCGTCCAACGCTTCAGCGCCGAACCAGGTGCCAGTCGGGTTGTTCGGGTTGGCGATGAACACCACGCGGGTGTTGGCATCGATTGCCGCCAGCATCGCAGGCAGGTCATGCCCCCAATCCTTGGCCGGCACCACTTTGGCTTGCGCGCCGACCGCCTGAGTGGCAATTGGGTACACAGCGAAAGCGTGCTCACTGAACACCGCATTCAGGCCCGGCGCCAGATAGGCGCGCGCGACCAGCTCAAGAATATCGTTGGAACCGTTACCCAAGGTGACCTGGTTCAGCTCGACACGGCATTGCTCGGCCAGCAGGGATTTCAGCGCGAAACCGTTGCCGTCCGGGTAACGAGTCAACTCAGCCAGCTCTTCGCGGATCGCCGCCAAGGCTTTCGGGCTGGCGCCCAGCGGATTTTCATTGCTCGCCAGTTTGACGATTTTTGCCGGATTCAGATCCAGCTCGCGCGCCAGTTCGTCCACAGGCTTGCCCGGAACGTACGGCGAAAGTTGTTGCACGCCCGGCTGTGCCAGAGCGAGGAAGTTGCCACTCATTTGCTACCGCCCCTTAGAGAACTGCTTTCGGGTAGGAACCCAGCACTTTGAGTGCTACTGCTTCCTGACTGATCTTTTCCAGCACACCTTTGATCAACGGATCACGGTGGTGGCCGACGAAGTCGATGAAGAACACGTAGGTCCATTTACCGCTGCGCGATGGACGGGTTTCGATGCGGGTCAGGTCGATCCCGTTGTCGTGGAACGGCACCAGCAGCTCGTGGAGCGCGCCGGGTTTGTTGCTCATCGACACGATGATTGAAGTCTTGTCGTCGCCGGTCGGCGGCACTTCCTGGTTACCAATCATCAGGAAGCGCGTCGAGTTGTCCGGACGATCTTCGATCTTCTCGGCCAGACGCGTCAGGCCATACAGACCGGCCGCCATGTCACCGGCAATCGCCGCCGAATTCCACTCACCTTTAACCCGCTTGGCGGCTTCAGCGTTGCTCGACACCGCGACGCGTTCGACATTCGGGTAATGCGCGTCCAGCCACTTACGGCACTGGGCCAGCGACTGTGCGTGGGAATAGATGCGGCTGATGCTGTCGGTCTTGGTGTTTTCACCGACCAACAGGTGATGGTGAATGCGCAGCTCGACTTCGCCACAGATGACCATGTCGTGTTCGAGAAAGCTGTCCAGCGTGTGATTGACCGCGCCTTCGGTGGAGTTCTCCACCGGCACCACGCCAAAATTCACCGCACCGGCGGCGACTTCACGGAACACTTCGTCGATCGCCGCCATCGGCTTGCTGATCACCGCGTGACCGAAGTGTTTCATGGCTGCCGCTTGGGTGAAGGTGCCCTCAGGGCCGAGGTAAGCCACTTTCAGCGGCTGCTCGAGCGCCAGGCACGACGACATGATTTCACGGAACAACCGCGCCATCTCTTCGTTGCCCAGCGGCCCCTGATTGCGCTCCATCACACGCTTGAGCACCTGAGCTTCACGCTCAGGACGATAGAACACCGGCACTTCGCCTTCGGCCAGCGAGGCCATCTTTACTCGCGCGACTTCCTGGGCGCAACGCGCACGCTCACTGATCAGCTCCATGACTTTGGTGTCCAGAGCGTCAATGCGAACGCGCAGTGCCTTGAGTTCTTGCTCGGACATCAGCCGTGTTCCTTCTCGAATTCAGCCATGTACGCCACCAGCGCGTTGACCGCAGTGATGTCGACAGCGTTATAGATGGAGGCGCGCATACCGCCCACAGAGCGGTGACCCTTCAGGTTAAGCAGACCGCGCGCTTCGGCACCAACCAGGAACGGCTTGTCCAGACGATCATCGGCCAGACGGAATGGCACGTTCATCCACGAGCGATCCGATTTGTTGATCGGGTTGCTGTAGAGGCCGCTGGCGTCGATGAAGTCGTACAGCGTGCGCTGCTTGACGTCGTTGAGTTTGGCGATCGCCTCAACGCCGCCCTGCTCTTTCAGCCACTGGAACACCAGACCGGACAGGTACCAGGCCAGGGTCGGCGGGGTGTTGTACATCGAGCCGTTATCCGCCGCGACTTTGTAGTCGAGCATGGTCGGGCACAGCGCACGCGCCTTGCCGAGCAGGTCTTCGCGGATGATGTTGACGACGATGCCACTCGGGCCGATGTTCTTCTGGGCGCCGGCGTAGATCATGCCGAAACGCGAGATATCGACAGGACGCGACAGTATGTCCGAAGACATGTCAGCCACCAGCGGCACGTCACCGACTTCCGGGATCCACTGGAATTCCAGACCGCCGATGGTTTCGTTCGGCGCGTAGTGAACGTAAGCGGCGTCTTTCGACAGGTTCCACTCGTTCTGGCCCGGGATGGCGAAATAGTCGTAAGGCTTGGCGGTGGCGGCGACGTTGACGTGGCCGTAGCGCGAGGCTTCTTCGATGGCTTTCTGCGACCAGATACCGGTGTCGATATAGTCGGCAGAACCGTCTTCAGGCAACAGGTTCAGTGGAATCTGCGCGAATTGCTGGCTGGCGCCACCTTGCAGAAACAGCACTTTGTAGTTCGACGGGATATTCAGCAGGTCACGCAGATCCTGCTCGGCCTGGGTGGCAATGGACACGAACTCATCGCTGCGATGGCTCATTTCCATGACCGACAGACCCTTGCCGTGCCAATCAAGGAGTTCACCCTGGGCGCGCTGCAGGACAGCTTCAGGAAGCGCCGCAGGACCGGCGCAGAAGTTATAGGCTCGCTTGCTCACATCCAATCTCGCTCTGATTTGGTGGTCACTTAAATCTTTTGGTCTGCGGATGATCGTTCCCACGCTCTGCGTGGGGATGCATCCAATGACGCTCTGCGTCATGGGACGCGGAGCGTCCCGAGCGGCATTCCCACGCAGAGCGTGGGAACGATCCCGTACAGTGTTGCAAATTTTCAAACAGGACAAATAACAAGGGGGCGAATTCTCATCCGCCCCCTTGCTTGTCCGCTTATTCTTGCGGTTCTTCGTCTGCTGCGGCGTCGAGTTGCTGGTCTTCACCGGCATCGTCGTTTACGACAGTGCCTTCGAATTCCTCGCCCTCTTCCCCTTCAAGCTCTTCGCCTTCGACTTCCGAAGGTTCCTGAACCCGCTCCAGACCGACCAGGGTTTCATCCTTGGCCAGTTTGATCAGCGTCACACCTTGGGTGTTACGGCCCAGGCTCGACACTTCGTCGACACGGGTACGCACCAGGGTGCCCTGATCGGAGATCAGCATGATCTCTTCACCGTCCTGCACCTGAACCGCACCGACCAGACGGCCGTTACGCTCGTTGCTGACCATGGCGATAACGCCCTGACCGCCACGCTTGTACTCAGGGAACTCGGTGATCGCCGTACGCTTGCCGTAGCCGCGCGCCGAAGCAGTGAGAATTTCGCTGCCTTCTTCCGGAATCAGCATGGAGATCAGCTTCTGCCCTTCTGGCAGACGCATGCCACGCACACCGCGGGCGGTACGGCCCATGGCGCGAACTTCGGATTCCTTGAAGCGCGTTACCTTGCCGCCGTCGGAGAACAGCATGATTTCCTGCTCGCCGTCGGTGACAGCTGCAGAGATCAGGATGTCGCCTTCGTCCAGTTCCAGCGCGATCAGACCAACGCTGCGCTGACGGCTGAAGGCCACCAGCGGCGTCTTCTTGACCGTACCGTTGGCGGTCGACATGAAGATGAACGGCGCTTTTTTACGATCAGCAGCCTTGATACGGGCACGACGTTCTTCGTCGGTCTCGTTGCTGTTTTCGATTTCCTCCACATCAACCTCAACGCCTTCAGCCTCTTCTTCTTCAGCCTGACGCTTCATGGCTTCGAGATCGACCGGCAGCATGGTGGTGATGTATTCGCCTTCGCTCAATGGCAGAAGGTTGACCAGCGGACGACCACGGGCAGCGCGGGACGCTTCCGGGATTTCGTAGGTCTTGAGCCAGTACACCTTGCCTTTGCTGGAGAACAGCAGCAGCGTGGTGTGGCTGTTGGCAACCAGCAGGTGAGCGATGTAGTCCTCATCCTTGACGCCGGTCGCCGATTTGCCTTTGCCGCCACGACGCTGAGCCTGGTACGCAGCCAATGGCTGGGTCTTGGCGTAGCCACCGTGGGAGATGGTCACAACGCGCTCTTCTTCCGGGATCATGTCGCCCAGTGTCAGATCGAGACGGGCATCGAGAATTTCGGTGCGGCGCACGTCGCCGTATTCGGCACGAATCACTTCCAGCTCTTCGCGGATCACTTCCATCAGGCGCACAGCGCTGTTGAGGATGCGGATCAGCTCGCCGATCTGGTTGAGGATCTCTTGATACTCGGCCAGCAGTTTTTCGTGTTCCAGACCGGTCAGACGGTGCAGACGCAGTTCCAGAATGGCTTGCGCCTGTTCTGGCGACAGGAAGTATTTGCCTTCGCGCAGACCGTATTGCGGATCGAGGTTTTCCGGACGGCACGAATCGGCACCGGCACGTTCAACCATCGCGACCACGGCCGAGGATTCCCACGGCGTGCTGATCAGCGCTTCTTTAGCTTCCGACGGGGTCGGCGAGGCTTTGATCAGGGCGATAACCGGGTCGATGTTCGACAGGGCAACGGCCTGACCTTCGAGGATGTGACCACGCTCGCGCGCTTTGCGCAGTTCGAACACGGTACGACGGGTAACCACTTCGCGACGGTGACGGACGAAGGCTTCCAGCAGGTCCTTGAGGTTCAGGATGCGTGGGCGGCCGTCGATCAGCGCAACGCTGGTGATGCCGAACACCGATTGCAGCTGGGTCTGGGCGTAGAC
>NZ_JBIVMX010000110.1:0-8429 GCF_044753305.1 Pseudomonas sp. NPDC088429
GATTAATCCGTCGAAACGGTTCCAGGTTCATATCCACGTTCAGGGCCAGGCCATGAAAGGAACAACCGTGGCGAATCCGCAAACCCAGAGAAGCGATTTTCGCTCCGTCGACGTAGACGCCGGGAGCATCTGGCTTGGCCGCTGCGCTTACCCCGTAGCTGGCCAGCAGTTCGATCAGGCAAAGCTCCATGCGGCTGACCAGATCACGCACGCCGAAACCCAGCTTGCGTACATCCAGCAACAGATAAGCGACCAATTGGCCGGGGCCATGATAAGTCACTTGCCCGCCGCGATCGACCTGCACCACCGGGATATCACCCGGCAGCAACAAGTGTTCGGCCTTGCCAGCCTGGCCCTGAGTGAACACCGGCGGGTGTTCGACGAGCCAGATTTCGTCAGCGGCATCGCTGCCGCGTTCGTTGGTAAAGCGTTGCATGGCATGCCAGACCGGCTCGTACGCCATCTGGCCGAGCTCACGAAAGCCCAGCGTGCCGGACATCACAGCACCATGTGCACGAAACCGGTTGCCCGCAGTTCGCTGTTGATGTTGTACAGCTGATCCTGATCGGTCGCCACGATGTGCAACTGGATGGTGGTGTATTTGCCGTTGGTGCTTTGACGCTCGTCGATGCGCTCATCATTGATGGTCGCGTGTTTTTTGACGATGTCGATGATCTTGTCTTTGTTGCCCACACCGGTATCGCTGATCACCTTAACGGGATAATCCGTTACAGGGAATTCGATCTTTGGCGCCTTTACTTCGGTATCGGTCATGGCGTAACGGCCTCTAGAGCGCAAGCCGTGTTAACGCGCATGGCCCCGCACCGGATCGGGGCGGGGCCATGCAGGTCAACACAAATCAGTTGAACAAGCCGAAGAAGAATAGACGGATGCTATCCCACATGCGGCGGAAGATACCACCCTCCTCGACGCCATCCAGAGCGATCAGGTCAGCGCTGTGCACGACCTTGTCTTCCAGTTTGACTTCGACTTTACCGATCACGTCGCCCTTGGCGATTGGCGCGATCAGTTGCGGGTTCATGGTCATGCTCGCAGCGAGCTTCTTCAGCTGGCCTTTTGGCAGGGTCATGGTCAGGTCTTCAGCCAGTCCGGCCTTGACTTGATTGGTGGTGCCTTTCCACACCGGGGCTTGAGCCAGTTCGGTGCCCTTCTGATAAAAGGTCTGGGTTTCGAAGAAGCGGAAACCGTAAGTCAGCAGCTTCTGGGTTTCAGCGGCGCGGGCCACTTCGCTGTTGGTGCCGAACACCACGGCGATCAGACGCTGGCCGTCACGTACAGCCGAGGACACCATGCAGTAGCCGGCTTCGTCGGTGTGACCGGTTTTCAGACCGTCAACGGTCTTGTCGCGCCACAGCAGCAGGTTGCGGTTAGGCTGCTTGATGCCGTTCCAGAAGAACTCTTTCTGCGAGTAGATCGCGTAGTGAGCCGGGTCTTCGTGGATGATCGCGCGGGCCAGAATCGCCATGTCGTGAGCCGACGAATAGTGCTCAGGGTTTGGCAGACCGGTCGGGTTCATGAAATGGGTATTGGTCATGCCCAGATCGGTGACCGTCTTGTTCATCAGGTCAGCGAATGCATCTTCGCTGCCGGCGATGTGCTCGGACAACGCGACGCTGGCGTCGTTGCCGGACTGGATGATGATGCCGTGCAGCAGGTCGCTGACAGTCACCTGCGAGCCAACCTTGATGAACATCCGCGAACCGCCGGTGCGCCAGGCGTTTTCGCTGACGGTCACCGGATCGTTTTCACCGATCTGGCCGCGACGGATTTCCAGGGTCGCGATGTACGCGGTCATCAGTTTGGTCAGGCTGGCCGGTGGCAGACGCTGGTCACCATTGTTCTCTACCAGCACGTTGCCGCTGCTGGCGTCCATCAGAACGTAGGCTTTGGCGGCCAGTTGTGGTGGCGACGGCATCATCTCGGCCGCGAAGGCGGCTGGCGAGAGGAGCAGCGGGACTAGCAGACACAGGCGTTTGGCAAAGGTGGTGATGTTCATCCGTCTCTCGAAATCGCTAATGGAAACTGCCCTTGCGGACAAAATTTAATCAGATGGCTTTCTAACGGGCCATCGCGGGTTCAGTTGCTCACTCCAGTCACCCTTGCCGGGCTTTTGTTCTTCGACGAGCCAACAACCTGGTTCACCCCCCAATCGCTGGTGAACCGTCAATCAAGTTCTACGTTGCTACTTATTCAGTGACCACACTTGGCGAACCAAGGTTGGCCAGGCGCACGCTGTTCTGCACCTGGGCAATTTCACCCGGCGAGCCGATCGGCCCCAGGCGTACCCGATGCAGGGTCTGCTGATTGCGCACGATCGAGCTGATAAACACCGGAGCGCTCACCATCCCGCTGAGCTTCGACCTCAGGAGTTCTGCAGCGTCCGGGTTGGCGAACGCGCCCACCTGCAGATACTGGCCAGTTGCTGTTGCAGAAGCGTTTTTTTTTGCACTCATCGGCACGGGGACGGTGTCGGAGGCATGTTGCTGTGGTGGCGGCGTCCATTGCTCAACGGTGCCGGCCGAGGCCGTGATCACCGGCGCGCTGTTCTGCGCGACCTGCGGCTCGTTGAGCATCAGCGGTGCCGGACGGCCCTTGGCGGCCCAGTATTGCTGCGGATCGATGCCTTCGACCTTGACGCGCGCAGTGCCGGTTTCGGCATAACCGAGTTTTTTCGCGGCGGCGTAGGACAAGTCGATGATGCGATCGGAATAGAACGGCCCACGGTCATTGACGCGCAGAATCACCGTGCGGTTATTGTCCAGGTTGGTCACCCGAACGTAACTTGGCAGCGGCAATGTCTTGTGGGCGGCACTCATGCCGTACAGGTCGTAGACCTCGCCGTTGGCGGTGTTCTGACCGTGAAACTTGGTGCCGTACCAGGACGCAGTGCCAGATGCGACGTAGGTCTTGGATTCCTGCAACGGGAAGTAGGTTTTGCCCAGTACGGTGTACGGGTTGGCCTTGTACGGGCCGGTGTGCAGGGTCGGTGTGGCGTCGGGAATACGCGAGACATCGACGTCCCACCACGGTGCGCCGTCTTTGTGCGCACGGTTGATGTCCAGACCCGGCTGCGCACGCACAGCAGTGGATGAGGTTGTTTTCGGCGTCGGCGAACGGCTGGTCGTGCAACTGGCGACCAGTACTGCCAACGCAGCGAAGGCCACCAGCTTCAGGGGTTTATTGTTAGGCAATGCCTGCATTACTTGACGCCCCGTGCTTGTACCAGCTGTTCAGACAGTTGATGTACGGCCATGGCGTACATCACGCTGCGGTTATAACGCGTGATCGCGTAGAAATTCTTCAGGCCCATCCAGTATTCAGGGCCGTTCTCGCCTTCGAGGCGAAATGCAGTAACCGGCATATCATCGCGCAGCGCATCATGACTTGACCAGCCCAGCGCCCGCAACTCTCCGACCGTTTTTGTCGGCTCGATGCCGGTGGTCAGGCCTTCATCGACCTGCTCGCCACGGACATCGGCGCGGCTGACCACAGGCTCACCCGCGACCCAGCCGTGACGTTTGAAATAGCTGGCAACGCTGCCGATCGCATCGTCCGGGTTGTTCCAGATATTGATGTGGCCGTCACCGTCAAAATCCACCGCGTAGGCGCGGAAGCTGCTCGGCATGAACTGCGGCAGGCCCATTGCCCCGGCGTACGAGCCTTTGAGGGTCAATGGATCGACCTGTTCCTCACGCGCCAGCAGCAGGAATTCACGCAGTTCCTTGCGGAAAAATTCGGCACGGGGAGGATAGTCGAAACCGAGCGTCGACAAGGCATCGATCACCCGGAAATTACCGGTATTACGTCCGAAAAAGGTCTCGACGCCGATGATCGACACGATGACTTGTGCCGGCACGCCGTATTCCTGCTCGGCACGGGCCAGCGTAGCCTCGTGCTGACGCCAGAAGTCCACACCACGGGCGATGCGCGCGTCGGTGATGAACATCGGGCGATATTCTTTCCACTGTTTGACCCGCTCGGCAGGTCGGGAGATGGCGTCGAGAATCGACTGTTTGCGCTGCGCCTCGCGGAACACACCCATCAGTTGTTCACCGGCGAAACCATAATCGCGGGTCATTTCACCGACGAACTCGGCCACCTGAGGTGAGCCTTCGTATTCGCCGGCCAGCGCTTCCTGCACGCTCCCAAGGAGGCCAACCAGGCCAACCCACGGCGCGCATCGAGTCGCCCAGCCACGCATTACTTGCATTGAACTCTTCACCTTATTCAAACCTGTGCGATCCACTTGCGATGGGTATGGATCGACATCAAAACCCCAAACGCTGACAGCAGCGTCACCAGCGAAGTTCCTCCGTAGCTAATGAACGGCAACGGCACCCCTACAACCGGCAACAGGCCACTGACCATACCGATGTTGACGAAAACGTAAACAAAAAACGTCATGGTCAACGAACCGGCAAGCAATTTACCGAACAGCGTTTGCGCCTGAGCGGTGATCACCAGCCCCCGGCCAATCAGCAATAGATAGATCAGCAACAACGCGCAGATGCCCACCAGGCCGAACTCTTCGCCCAGTACGGCAATGATGAAGTCGGTGTGGCTTTCCGGCAGAAAATCCAAGTGCGACTGGGTACCGAGCAGCCAGCCTTTGCCGAACACGCCACCGGAACCGATGGCTGCTTTCGACTGAATGATGTTCCAGCCGGTGCCCAACGGATCGCTTTCCGGGTCGAGGAACGTCAGGATCCGTTGCTTCTGGTAGTCGTGCATGATGAAAAACCACATCGCCACCGACACCGGAATCGCCGCCGCCAGCACGCTGAGAATCCAGCGCCAGCGCAAGCCACCCATAAACAATACGAAAGCGCCGCCAGCAAGAATCAGCAGCGAAGTACCCAAGTCAGGCTGGCGGACGATCAGCACAAACGGCACACCGATCAGCATCAAACTGATACCGACGTGCTTGAGTTGCGGCGGCAACGTGCGTTTGGACAGGTACCAGGCAATGGTCGCCGGCATCAGGATCTTCATGAATTCCGAGGGCTGGAAGCGGATCACCCCGGGAATGTTGATCCAGCGCGTCGCACCCATGGCGTTGTGGCCCATGATGTCCACGACCATCAGCAGCACCACCCCGACCACATAACCGAGCGGCACCCAACGCGCCATGAACCTCGGTTCGAGCTGGGCGATGACGATCATCGACACCAAGCCGATACCGAACGACGTGGCTTGTTTGGCCAGCAGATCCCAGCTCTTGCCACTCGCTGAATACAGCACGAACAGGCTGCCGGCGGCGAGGATCAGCAACAGAATCAACAACGGGCCATCGATGTGCAGACGTTGCAGCAACGTCGCACGACGACGCATCACATCCTCGCTAGAGAGCATGCGATCAAAATTATTCATCACGGGCCGTAGCCTCCGCACTGATTGGGCTGGCGTATTCGGCCTTCAATCGACCTTCGGGATCGAGCAGCCAGGCGTCCATGACCTGACGCACCACGGGCGCGGCAACGCCGGAACCGGACTCACCGTTCTCGACCATCACCGAAACAACGATTCGCGGATCGTCAGCCGGGGCGAAACCGACGAACAAGGCGTGGTCGCGGTGGCGCTCCTGAACCTTGGAGCGGTCGTATTTTTCACCCTGCTTGATCGCCACAACTTGCGCGGTACCGGACTTGCCGGCAATGCGGTATTGCGCGCCAATCGCGGCTTTACGCGCAGTCCCGCGCGCGCCATGCATCACCTGCTGCATGCCGTGGTTGACCTTGTTCCAGTCCGACGGATCGCGCAGAACAATGTCCGGCATCGGGTTCTCGTCCACTGGCTTCTGCCCTTCGAGGGACTTGGCCAGGTGCGGACGGTTCCAGATGCCTTTGTTGGCGACCAGCGCGGTGGCTTGCGCCAGTTGCAGCGGGGTCGATTGCATGTAGCCCTGGCCGATCCCGAGAATCAGGGTTTCGCCCGGGAACCAGGCCTGCTTGCGCGTCGCTCGTTTCCATTCGCGCGATGGCATCAGGCCGGGGGATTCTTCGAACATGTCCAGCGAGACCTTTTGGCCAATGCCGAACTTGTTCATGTAAGCCGACAACCGATCGATGCCGAGCTTGTGTGCCAGGTCATAGAAATAGGTGTCGTTGGAACGCATGATCGCCGTGTCGAGGTCGACGAAGCCGTCACCGGTGCGGTTCCAGTTACGGTATTTGTGATCGTAGTTGGGCAGCATGTAATAACCCGGGTCGAACACTCGGCTCGACGCCGTAATCACACCGGAGTCGAGGCCGGCAATCGCCACCGCCGGTTTGATCGTCGAGCCCGGCGGGTACAGACCACGCAGTACGCGGTTGAACAGCGGCCGGTCGATGGAATCGCGCAACTCGGCGTAAGCCTTGAAGCTGATGCCGGTGACGAACAGGTTCGGGTCGAAGCTCGGCTGACTGACCATCGCCAGCACTTCGCCGGTCTTCGGATCGAGCGCAACCACCGCGCCACGACGACCGCCCAGTGCAGCTTCGGCGGCTTCCTGCAGTTTGATGTCCAGGCTCAGAACGATGTCTTTGCCGGGAATCGGATCGGTACGCTTGAGCACGCGCAACACGCGGCCACGGGCGTTGGTTTCCACTTCTTCGTAACCGACCTGACCGTGCAATTCCGGCTCGTAGAAACGCTCGATGCCGGTCTTGCCGATGTGGTGGGTGCCGCTGTAGTTGACCGGATCGAGGCTCTTCAGCTCTTTCTCGTTGATCCGCCCCATGTAACCCACCGAGTGCGCAAAATGCGCGCCCTGCGGATAGTGACGGACCAATTGCGCCACCACTTCGACGCCGGGCAGACGGAACTGATTCACCGCGATACGGGCGATCTGTTCTTCGCTCAGCTCGAACAGGATCGGCACTGGCTCGAACGGCCGGCGCCCCTGACGCATGCGCTTTTCGAAAATCACCCGGTCTTCCGGCGTCAGCTCAAGCACTTCGACGATGACGTCGAGCACCTGCTGCCAGTCGCCGGAACGCTCGCGGGTCATGCTCAGGCTGAAGCTCGGGCGGTTGTCCGCCACCACCACGCCGTTGCGGTCGAAAATCAACCCGCGTGTAGGCGGAATCGGCTGCACATGGACGCGGTTGTTTTCCGAGAGCGTCGAGTGGTAGTCGTACTGGATCACCTGCAAGTAATACAGCCGCGCGATCAACACGCCAATCAACAGCACAATCGCCACGGCCCCGAACACGACGCGGCTACGCACCAGGCGTGCGTCCTTTTCGTGGTCCTTGATGCGGATCGGCTGAGACATGAGGGCAGGATTACTTGTGGTAAGGGTGACCGGACAGCACGGTCCAGGCACGGTACAACTGTTCGCCGATCAGAATCCGCACCAGCGGGTGCGGCAACGTCAGCGGCGACAACGACCAGCGTTGATCAGCGCGGGCACAGACTTCCGGCGCCAGCCCTTCCGGGCCACCGACCATGAAATTGACCGTGCGCGAATCCAGCCGCCAACGGTCGAGTTCAACCGCCAACTGCTCGGTGCTCCAGGGCTTGCCATGGACTTCGAGGGTCACAATTCGCTCATTCGGCCCGACCTTGGCCAGCATGGCTTCGCCTTCCTGACGGATGAAGCGGGCCACGTCGGCATTCTTGCCACGGGTGTTGAGCGGAATTTCCACCAGTTCCAGCGCCAGCTCGGAAGGAAGACGCTTGGCATATTCATGCCAGCCTTCTTCCACCCATTTGGGCATGCGTGAACCGACGGCGATCAGGCGCAGTCGCACAGCAATCCCTTACAGCTGGTCTTTGTTGAGCTTGGTGAAATGCTCGTGGGTGTTTTCCGGGCTGTGGTGCTTGGCATCGGCCGCACGGCTTTGCTCGGCGCCGGCCCACAGACGCTCCAGGTCGTAGAACTGACGCGCCGAGGCGGTCATCATGTGCACGATCACGTCGTCCATATCCAGCAGAACCCAGTCGCTGTCGCCCTTGCCTTCTTCACCCAATGGCTTGACGCCCTGGGCTTTGACCGCTTCGCGAACCTTGTCCAGCATCGCGCCGATCTGGCGGTTGGAGGTACCGGTGGCGATGATCATGAAGTCGGTGATGCTTTGCTTGTCGCGAACATCCAGGATCTGGATGTCTTGCGCCTTGACGTCTTCAAGGGCAGCGACAGCGACTTTGACCAGCTCTTCGCCAGCCAGCTCTGGGCCGGTTTTTACTTCGACCGGCAGCGGTGCGCTCTTGAACGTGCCTTTGCGCTTAACTTTGCTTACGTCTTTGTCAGTCATATAAAACTCGTTTTGCTCGTGTATTCGGCGGCTTGGGGACACGGTGATTCGTATCAGTGAAGCACGCCTTGTTCAGTTCGACGCACGGTATAGACCGTGCGCATCGATGTAGGCCAGGACCGCGTCGGGCACCAGGAAACGTACCGACTTACCGCTGGCCAGCAGTTG
>NZ_JBIVMX010000111.1:0-8416 GCF_044753305.1 Pseudomonas sp. NPDC088429
AAGGTGAACGCATAGATGTGGTACAGCTGCATCGGCGTGATCAGGATCTCGCAACCTTCATTGAGGTTCGAGCCCATCAGCGCCTTGCATTGCAGCATGTTGGCGACGAGGTTGCGGTGGGTGAGCATCGCGCCCTTGGCCACGCCGGTGGTGCCGCCGGTGTATTGCAGCACCGCGACATCGCCGCTGTGCGGGTTGGCTTCGGCCACAGGCTGGCCTTGGCCTTTGCTCAACGCGTCATTGAACTTGATGGCTTTCGGCAAGTGATAAGCCGGCACCATTTTCTTCACGTACTTGATGACGCTGTTGATCAGCAGGCGCTTGACCGGCGGCAACAGGTCGGCAACTTCGGTGACGAAAACGTGTTTGACGCCGGTTTTCGGCACCACGGTTTCGGCCAGGTGCGCCATGTTCGCCAGGCAAACAAGGGCTTTGGCACCGGAGTCGTTGAATTGGTGTTCCATTTCCCGCGCGGTGTACAGCGGGTTGGTGTTGACCACGATCAGCCCGGCACGGATGGCACCGAAGACGGCCACCGGGTACTGCAGAACGTTGGGCAGTTGCACGGCGATTCGATCACCGGGCTGCAAGTCGGTATGCTGTTGCAGATACGCGGCAAACGCACCGGACAATTCGTACAGTTCACCGTAGGTGATTGTCTTGCCCAGGTTGCTGAAAGCCGGTTTGTTGGCGAAGCGTTGGCAGGACTGCTTCAACACTGCCTGAATATTCGGGTACTCATCTGGATTGATGTCGGCAGCAATTCCAGCGGGGTACTTATCCTTCCAAAAGTCTTCGTTCATGGAAGCCCACTCCTCAGCAACGCGAATTCTTCACCGCATTTGATGCGATTATTATTGGTGTGTGTTTTGTATTGGTGAATCTGGCTTTTTGATAGGCCGAGAAGTCACAAAGCGCGCCGAGAGTAGCAGCTTTGCCGAGGGTCGACTAGAGCCAAGAGCGGCCCATACAGTCATATTTATGACTCAAGACTTGCTAACAGTCATTTTAGAGCAAAAATCCTAGAAAACCTTTAAACCCCCGCAAAACGGGGGCTTCAAAGCAAAAGATCGCAGCCTTCTGCAGCTCCTACATTGGAATACGTTTCCTGTAGGAGCTGCCGAAGGCTGCGATCTTTTTGTTTTCAGGCGTTAAGCGATATCGCGCAACTCACGTCGCAGAATCTTCCCGACCGGCGTCATCGGCAACGACTCGCGCAGCACGATGTGCTTCGGCACTTTGTACGCGGTGAAATTCTCTTTGCAGTACGCCTTCAGCTCTTCCAGGCTGACGCCGGTTTCCCGCGCCACCACAAACAGCTTCACCGCCTCGCCCGAACGCTCGTCCGGCACGCCGATCACCGCGCAGTTGGCGACTTTCGGATGGGCCATCACCACGTCCTCGATCTCGTTCGGGTACACGTTGAAACCGGAGACAATGATCATGTCCTTCTTGCGATCGACGATGCGCACGAAACCGTCCGGATCGATTACCGCGATGTCGCCGGATTTGAACCAGCCTTCAGCATCCAGCACTTCGGCGGTGGCCTCAGGTTTGTTCCAGTAACCTTTCATGATCTGCGGGCCCTTGATGCACAACTCGCCCCGCTCGCCCATCGGCTGTTCAACGCCGTCGTCATTGATCACTTTCAACAACGTGCCCGGCACTGGCAAACCGACCGTGCCGAGGCGCGACTGATCGCCGTACGGGTTGGTGCAGGCCACCGGCGAGGTTTCGGTCAGGCCGTAGCCTTCGGTGATGCGGCAACCGGTCATCTGCTCCCAACGCTCGGCGGTGGCTTTGACCAGCGCGGTGCCGCCGGAGTTGGTGAGTTTCAGGCTGGAGAAATCCAGGGTCTTGAAATCCGGGTGATCCATCAGCGCAACGAACAGTGTGTTCAGCCCCAGCAACGCCGAGAAACGCCAGTTCTTCAGCTCTTTGATGAAGCCGGCAATGTCGCGCGGGTTGCTGATCAATACGTTGTGGTTGCCCGAGACCATCATGCACATGCAATTCGCGGTGAACGCATAGATGTGGTACAGCGGCAGCGGCGCGATCATCACCTCCTGACCTTCGCGCAGCAGTGGCTGACCATCCGGCCCGAGCTGCGCCAGACACGCGCGCACTTGCTGCATGTTCGCCACCAGATTGCCGTGGGTGAGCATCGCGCCCTTGGCCAGACCGGTGGTGCCGCCGGTGTATTGCAGCACGGCGATGTCGTCGAGGCTGACCTTCAACGGCTTGATGCCCAAGCCCCGGCCCATGCGCAGCGCACTCTTGAAGGAGATCGCCTGCGGCAGCGAATACGCCGGCACCATTTTTTTCACTTTGCTGATCACGGTGTTGATCAGCCAGCCTTTGGCGGAGGGCATCAAGTCGCCCATCTTCGCTTCGATCAGGTATTGAATGTCAGTGTCGGGCAGCACTTCCTGGACTTTCTGGCCGAACATGTTCAGGTACACCAACGCACGTGCGCCGGAATCCTTAAACTGGTGACGCATTTCCCGCGCGGTGTACAGCGGGTTGGTGTTGACCACGATCAGCCCGGCGCGCAAGGCACCGAACACGGCAATCGGGTAATGCAGGACGTTGGGCATCTGCACGGCGATGCGATCGCCCGGCACCAGATCGGTGTGCGCTTGCAGGTAACCGGCGAAAGCGGCGCTCTGACGTTCGAGCTCGGCGTAAGTCAGGGTCACGCCCATGTTGCTGAATGCCGGGCGATCCGCGAACTTCTTGCAGGAGCGCTCAAACACCTCGATCACCGACTTGAACTCACCCATGTCGATGTCCAGCGGTACGCCGGCCGGGCGTTTGTCGTTCCAGAAATCAGGTTGCATTGTTCTTGTCCTCTTTACCTGAGCCGATCCGGGCCGCTTTCTGTCATTTCTGAAAAAGCGGAGCTTCACGGACACTAGCAGTTATGGCCATTGAGGCAAATACAGGCAAAGCCGTCATTGATCGTGTGAATCTTCCTGCCGTGGCGTGGGCTGATCAGACGCGCTATACAATGTTCCGACTCTGAGCAAAGGAATCGCCATGATCCACCACACCCTATGGCTGGACGCGAGTGACCGCAGCCGCCTGTTCGTCAACCAATGGCTGCCCGCAGCGCCGTTGAAAGCGGTGATCCTGCTGGCCCACGGCATGGCCGAACACAGCGGCCGCTATGCCCGTTTGGCCGACACGTTTTGCGACAAAGGTTATGGCGTTTACGCGCCGGATTTGCGCGGACATGGCAAAACTGCCGAACACGGTACGCTCGGACATTTCGCCGACGACGATGGCTGGTGCAAGGTGCTGGGTGATTTGGCGAGCCTCAATCAACACATCGGCCAGCAGCACCCCGGCGTGCCCATCATCCTGCTCGGCCACAGCATGGGCAGCTACCTCGCGCAGGCCTATCTGCTGCACCACAGCGCCAGTTTGCAGGGTGCGATTCTCAGCGGTTCGAACTTTCAGCCAGTGGCGCTTTATGGCGCGGCACGGCAGATCGCCCGACTGGAAAAACTGCGTCAGGGCGGCAAGGGGCGCAGTGCGCTGATCGAGTGGTTGTCGTTCGGCTCGTTCAACAAAAAATTCAAACCGGTGCGCACGCCGTTCGACTGGCTCAGCCGCGATCCGGCTGAAGTCGACCTGTACGCCAACGACCTGTTGTGTGGCTTTCGCTGCACCAATCAGCTGTGGATCGACTTGCTCGGCGGCTTGCAGCAAATCAGCAAAGCGTCCAATCTCGCCCAGATCAACCCGGGCCTGCCGTTGCTGGTGATTGGCGGCGAATGTGATCCGGTGAGTGAAGGCAAGCGTCTGACTGATCTGGCCAACGCTTTGCGCTCGGCCGGCAGCCAGAACCTGCAACTGCAGATCTACCCGCAGGCGCGGCACGAATTGTTCAACGAAACCAATCGCGATGAGGTGATTGCCGATGTGCTGGCCTGGATCGATCAGGTGCTCAGCCATCCGCGCCCGCAACGCAGCGAATAATTTTTTGTGGATTTATTTAATCCGTCACAGGAATCAAGACCGATGACCCAGGTTACCAACATCCCTTACGAAGCCCTTGAAGTCGGCCAGACCGCCAGCTACAGCAAGACCGTCGAAGAGCGTGACATTCAGCTGTTCGCCGCGATGTCCGGCGACCACAACCCGGTGCACCTGGACGCCGAGTTCGCCGCCGCCAGCATGTTCAAGGAGCGCATCGCTCACGGCATGTTCAGTGGCGCGCTGATCAGCGCTGCCGTGGCGTGCGAAATGCCTGGGCCGGGCACTATTTATATCGGTCAGCAGATGAGTTTTCAGAAGCCGGTGAAGATCGGCGACACGCTGACGGTGCGTCTGGAAATCCTCGAGAAGCTGCCGAAGTTTCGCGTGCGCATTGCCACTCGCGTGTTTAACCAGCGTGATGAGTTGGTGGTGGACGGTGAGGCGGAGATTCTGGCGCCGCGCAAGCAGCAGACGGTGACGTTGCCTACTTTGCCAGCGATCAGCATTGGCTGATTGAAAAGATCGCAGCCTTCGGCAGCTCCTACAGGGGAATGCGTTCACTGTAGGAGCTGCCGCAGGCTGCGATCTTGTGCTTTCAAAACACCCATAAAAAAACGCCAGACTAGCTGGCGTTTTTTGTTACTGGCGTACGCTTACGAGCGTGCGCGAGCCTGGTTACGCAGGGCTTTCACCTGGTCGTGGTTGCGTTGTACGCCGTGGTACTGACGTTCAACCAGGTCACGAATGCCCACCAGGTTGTGCTTGTTGATTTTTTCCAGTGCTTCTTTGTAAGCCTTCAGCGCATGGTCTTCACCACGTTCGGCTTCGTTCAGCACAGCCTCTTCGTCTTTGCCGGTGAACATCGCTTTAACGTCGACCCAGCGACGGTGCAGATCACCGCTGACGCTGGTGGAAGTTTCCGGATCGCCGCCCAGTTTGCGAACTTCAGCTTGCAGCTCAGCTGCAGCGGTAGCGCAATCGGCAGAGCGGGTCACGAACAGGGTTTTCAGTTCTGGGTGCTTGATATCTTCAGCGCAAGTCTTGAACCCTTCCTGACCGTCCTTGCTGGTTTCAATCAGGTCATTGAGTACAGAGATGGCTTCTTTATTCATGTCGGTCATTTTTCAATTCCTTGCGATCGGTGGAAGATGCAAGGGATATTGCAGTGTGCGTGCCAGTTTTTACTCAGAAAGAAAACACATATAAATCAACAACTTAAAGATAAATGAACTATCTGTATTGCGGTTATTTGCATGATCTGTCATTTGGCCTGCATGCAGAATGCCTGTATTTTCCAATCTGATTTGAAGCCAGACGATCCTTTTGATGAATCCCGAAAAACTCGAACTGCTGATTACCCGAGAAATGCCCTTCGGCAAGTACAAGGGCCGGATCATCGCCGACCTGCCAGGCCCTTACCTGAACTGGTTCGCCCGTGAAGGTTTCCCGCACGGCGAACTCGGCGGATTGCTTGCACTGATGCAGGAGATCGACCATAACGGTTTGTCCGAGCTGCTCGAACCGCTGCGTGCCAAACATGGCAAACCCGCCCCGCGCCACTGAAACGCCCTCCTCTATAGAGCCAGCCGCCATGCCCGATAACACCCTGCGCGCCCGTGATGAAGCTTTTTGGCAAATGTTTGTCGGCCGCTATGACGTCCAACCCGGCCCGATCAATCTGGAGAACGGTTACTTCGGGCGCATGTCGCGCACGGTGATCGAGGAGTACCAGCGCAACATCGAGCTGATCAACACCAGCAATTCGGTGTACGTGCGCCAGCGCTACGAGCAATACGACAACCTCGACATCCGCGCACAACTGGCGGAGCTGATCGGCGTGCGCGCGCAGAGTGTGGCGTTTACCCGTAATGCCACTGAAGGCCTGCAATCGCTGATTCGCAACTACAACCGCCTGCAACCCGGCGATCAGGTGCTGATCTGCGACCTCGAATACGACACGGTCAAAGGCGCCATGCGCTGGCTAGGCAAGCATCGCGGGGTCGAAGTCATCGAGATTGACCACGCGCATCCGGCGACTTTCGAGAGCCTGCTGGCCACCTACCGCGAAACCTTTATTCGTCACCCGAAACTGAAACTGATGGCGCTGACGCACGTCACCCATCGCACCGGTCTGGTGATGCCGGTGCAGGCCATCGCCGCGCTGGCCAAAGAGCATGGGATCGACATCATCCTTGATGGCGCCCACGCCCTCGGCCAGATCGAGTTCGACTTCGAAGCCCTCGGCATCGCCTTCGCCGCGTACAACCTGCACAAATGGATCGGCGCACCGCTGACTCTCGGTTTCCTCTATATCGCTCCGCAGCGGCTGGCCGATATCGACCCTGACATGGGCGAGATGCACTACCCGGTCAACGATATCCGCTCGCGCACCTCGTACAGCACACCGAACATTCCGGCGCTGATGACCTTGCCGCTGGTGTTCGAAGAGCATCGCTCGCTCGGCGGCGCAGCGGCCAAAGGGGCGCGAATCAATTACCTGCGCAACCTGTGGGTCAGCGCCGTGCGCCAGTTGCCGGGCATCGAAGTGATGACGCCAGACGACCCACGCTTGTATTGCGGGATCACTGCGCTGCGTTTCACTCGCCATGACAATCAACAGGCGATGGCCGAGCGTCTGCTCAACGAATACAACCTGTTCACCGTGGTGCGCACCGGCGCCGCGTGCGGGCCGTGCATTCGCATCACGCCGGGGCTGACCACCACCGCTGCCGAGATGCAATTGCTGACGCGCGCGCTGAACGAGCTGCGCTGAATCGCCTAAACGGTGTATTTGTCGAAGTCCTCGGGTTTGATCTGCGACGACACCGCAAAGGTGTCGATGCCGATGGTCAGGTGGCCGAAGAAACCGTCCTCGTGGGAGTCGCGGCCGATCGGCCAAACGGTCAGGGTCGACGCCTCGCCGCCCATGTCGGCAAAGAAACTGTCCTGAGTATTGTTCAACGCTGTTGAGGCGCGACCGCGATAGGCTTTGGCGTTGAGCACCGAGCGCGACACTACTTCGGGGAAATACAACTGACCGACCCACGCCACGTTGCGCTCTTCGAGGTACTCGGTACCTGTGACCATGCGCACCGCCACATGGATGTGCAACGCACGACCGGCGTAGAACCCCGGATAAATCGTGGTAAAACGCGCCCTGCCCTTGTGATCACAGAACTGACTGCCGCGCAGGTAGGTGTCATCGTCGGTGCGCGGGATCGAACCGATGGCTTCGGCGTCGACTTCGAGATCCGGGTTGATCCGGCTCCAGCCCGAGTACGCACCGCGAGCGTTGCAATGCCAGATGTCCACCAGCGCGCCGCTCACCGGTTCACCGGTCATGGCATCGACGATGGTCAGGCGTAGCAGCAGCGGCAAGCCTTCCGCACCTTCGCTGATGTTGCGGCGCAACAGTTGCGGGTTGCGAAAATACGGCCCGGCGATTTGCTCGGGCGCCAGTTGATACACCGGGTTCGGTGAGGGTGTTGCAGCGTCTCGATCCATGATGCGTTCTCTCTTCCATAAGAGAACGCAGATTAGCGCCACGCAATCGCCTGTGTGCGGTAACTATGTATCGCGTCGTAACTCCAGGCTGCGATCTTTTGGCCTAGCCATTTGAAAGCAAGATCAAAAGATCGCAGCCTCGTTGCACTCGACAGCTCCTACATCGCATCCCGTATCAACGCCCTGTAGGAGCTGCCGAAGGCCGCGATCTTTTGATGTTGGCTTTTCTGGGGGCAAAAAAAAACGGTGCGCCGACCGAGCGCACCGTAAAGCCGTAGAACACACAACGAAGTGTTTGGTAACAATCAGTCCAGCAGCGCCAAAGCCTCAGCGGTGCATTCCTGAATGCGGGCCCAGTCGCCGTTCTTGATCCACTCCGGATCAAGCATCCAGCTACCGCCCACGCACATGACGTTTTTCAGCGCCATGTAGCTTTTGATGTTGGCCGGGCCGACGCCGCCAGTCGGGCAGAATTTCACTTCACCGAAGGGACCGCCGAGGGCTTTGATTGCTGCGACGCCACCGCTGACTTCAGCCGGGAACAGCTTGAAGCGGCGATAGCCCAGACCGTAGCCTTCCATGATGCCGGAGGCGTTGCTGATGCCCGGCAACAGCGGAATCGGGCTGTCGACGCTGGCTTCCAGCAGGTCACGGGTAATGCCTGGGGTGACGATGAATTGCGAGCCGGCAGCTTCGGCCGCCGCGAGCATGTTGCGATCGAGCACGGTGCCGGCACCGGTCATCAGTTCCGGACGCTGGTCGCGCAGGATCTGAATGGCCTTGAGGCCGAACTGCGAACGCAGGGTCACTTCCAGCGCGGTCAGACCACCGGCGGCCAGGGCGTCGGCCAGTGGCAGCACGTCCTGTTCGCGCGCCAAGGTGAGCACCGGCAGGATCCGCGCCTTGGCGAAGAGGCTGTCGCTCAGGG
>NZ_JBIVMX010000112.1:0-8337 GCF_044753305.1 Pseudomonas sp. NPDC088429
GGAGGACATGAAAGAAATCATCACGATATGGACCCTGTCTGTGCCGGAACGCTGCGAAAGCTAGGCTTGTGGGGAAATTTGGGCCAATGCTGTTAAGCACTGCCCTATGCACATTCGGCATAATGCCCATGTGACGCCGCGTGCGCGGCAGACGTGTGACCTGTTTTGGTGCGTGTCCGGGAGGACGTGATGAATCTGGAAAGCAAATGGCTCGAGGACTTCAGTGCTCTGGCCGCCACCCGCAGCTTCTCGCAAGCGGCCGAACGACGCTTCGTGACGCAGCCGGCGTTCAGTCGGCGCATCCGCAGTCTGGAAGCTGCATTGGGGCTGACATTGGTCAATCGCTCGCGCACGCCGATCGAACTGACGGCGGCGGGGCAGTTGTTTCTGGTGACCGCGCGCACGGTGGTTGAACAGCTCGGTGAAGTGCTGCGCCATCTGCATCATCTGGAGGGCGGGCAGGGCGAAGTGATGCAAGTCGCTGCCGCTCACTCGCTGGCACTGGGTTTCTTTCCGCGCTGGATCGCGCAACTGCGCAATGAAGGTTTGAACATTGCCACGCGACTGGTCGCGACCAACGTCGGCGACGCGGTGCATGCGCTGCGTGAGGGTGGCTGCGATCTGATGCTGGCGTTCTACGACCCGGATGCGGCAATGCAGATGGACCCGGAAATTTTCCCCTCGCTGCATTTGGGCCAGACCGAGATGCTGCCGGTGTGCGCGGCGGATGCCGAGGGCAAGCCGCTGTTCGATCTGGAAGGGGAAGCGAGTGTGCCGTTGCTCGCGTATAGCGCCGGGGCATTTCTCGGGCGCTCGGTGAATGGCTTGCTGCGTCAGCGCCAAGTGCGCTTTACCACTATTTATGAAACCGCGATGGCGGACAGTTTGAAGAGCATGGCGCTGGAAGGGTTGGGCATTGCCTGGGTGCCGCAACTCAGCGTGCGCGCGGAATTGGCGCGTGGCGAACTGGTGGTCTGCGGCGGCCCGCAATGGCATGTGCCGCTGGAGATTCGCCTTTACCGCTGCGCCTTGGTGCGCAAAGCCAACGTGCGCCTGCTGTGGCGCAAGCTTGAAGGCGGTGCGGCTGGCGGTGCGTGATGTCCGTGCAGCCGCCGTGTCGCGGAAAAATGCGTTCAGGGAACATTGCTCAAAAAGTTACTGATCCTTGCCCGATTCGCTTCGGTGAAGGTGTGGCAGTTGCCGACCAACAATTTCGGGTTCGGGATCATGTAACTTTCACACCACCAACCGCCTCGGTAGAACACTTCAGAATTTTCATGCAGGGCGTCTAGGGTGTGGCCAATTTCATGTCCGACATTGACTGCTGACTTGAGAGATGCAATGGCCGCTTGTTGCCCAGTTCCGGCAAGGCCAGCGACGCGATCATTTAGAGCGCTTTTGGTCAGTAGAATGAATTTTGTAGTTCGTGTGGACGGAAGATTTTTTTCGACTTTATAGTCGTGCGTGCGATCCCTCCACTTTTTCATAGTGACTAGCTCGTCTTCATTCATATACGCAAAGTCAGTATAAGTCGGCTGATTGCGTATGAATTGAACTGATACGCGGCGTCCCGTAACGCCCTCCAGTTCCTTGACCATAGGCAGGAAATGTTCGGCAAATATCTCCGACTGTGGCTGGGTTACATCGTCGTGGATGAAGGCGTGGATGAATATCGGTATTTTCCCCCCAAGCGGCGCAGCGAGCGACCTGGCTAGCGTCGTGTGTTGTTCAGCTGGCCATGGAGTGTCATCGATAGCGACCGTGGCTTGAGTCATCGTAGTCATGAACAGGCTGCCAAGCAGCGCACATGTGATTGTTAATATATTTGGCATTTTAGTTGTTTTCGAAGTGGAAATGTTTGGATGAATTAGGTGTGTGCCTCGTTGTAAGGCAGGGTCAGATTATTAGCGTGTTAGTGTTTGTTTGTGCAGTCTTTATATGTGTCAGTGAATGTTCTGTTATCAAGTATTGCAGCATGGATAGTTGTTTTTATGTTGGGCGTTATTGATGTTTGTAATGCTTAATATTCGCAGGCGGCCTTGCGCCGTTAATGCCGAGCTGAAACGGTTTGCAGAGGCTGGCGCGCTGACTTGAAAGTCAGCAAAAACAGAAAAAGAGCCGCTAAGACAGATGGTCGTCGAAGGGGCTGTTTATTGCTTTCTTTGCGGTATACTGCGCGGCCTTCGGCCGGCACGTCCGGCCATTTTTCGTACAATCAAGCCACGCAACCTGCGTGGCTTGTTGTTTTATGACGCGCCTGCGGGCGCTCCAGAGAGAAGAGGCGCGACGATGAGTGCACTGGTTGGCGTGATCATGGGCTCCAAGTCCGATTGGTCCACCCTTAGCCACACCGCCGATATGCTGGAAAAGCTCGGCATCCCGTACGAGGTCAAAGTGGTCTCTGCCCACCGTACCCCGGATCTGCTGTTCCAGTACGCCGAAGAGGCTGAAAGCCGCGGCATCGAGGTGATTATCGCCGGTGCCGGTGGCGCAGCCCACTTGCCAGGCATGTGTGCGGCCAAGACCCACCTGCCGGTGCTCGGTGTGCCGGTGCAATCGGCCATGCTCTCGGGCGTCGACTCGCTGCTGTCGATCGTGCAGATGCCAGCGGGCATTCCGGTCGCCACTCTGGCCATCGGCAAGGCCGGCGCGATCAATGCCGCGCTGCTCTCGGCGAGCATCCTCGGCGCCAAGCATCCGCAGTTCCACGCGGTACTGAAAACCTTCCGTGCCGAGCAGACAGACAGCGTCCTGGACAATCCAGACCCACGTATTGCCTGAGGTTGTTGAGATGAAGATCGGTGTAATCGGTGGCGGCCAGTTGGGTCGCATGTTGGCCCTGGCGGGCACTCCGCTGGGCATGAACTTCGCTTTCCTCGACCCTGCGCCGGACGCTTGCGCCGCGGCGTTGGGCGAACACCTGCGGGCCGATTACGGCGATCAGGATCATCTGCGCCAACTCGCCGATGAAGTCGATCTGGTGACCTTCGAATTCGAAAGTGTTCCGGCCGAAACCGTGGCATTCCTGTCGCAATTCGTTCCGGTTTATCCGAGCGCCGACGCCCTGCGCATCGCTCGCGATCGCTGGTTCGAAAAGAGCATGTTCAAGGATCTGGGCATCCCGACCCCGGCCTTCGCCGACATTCAATCGCAAGCCGATCTGGATTCCGCCGTGGCTTCGATCGGTCTGCCGGCCGTGCTGAAAACACGCACTCTGGGTTATGACGGCAAGGGCCAGAAAGTCCTGCGCAAGCCGGAAGACGTGGTCGACACCTTCGCCGAACTGGGCAGCGTCTCCTGCCTGCTGGAAGGCTTCGTGCCGTTCACCGGTGAAGTTTCGTTGATCGCCGTGCGCGCTCGTGATGGCGAAACCAAGTTCTATCCGCTGGTACACAACACCCACGACAGCGGCATCCTCAAGCTGTCCGTTGCCAGCACCGATCACCCGTTGCAGACGTTGGCCGAAGACTACTCGAGCCGTGTGCTCAAGCAGCTCGACTACGTCGGTGTGATGGCGTTCGAGTTCTTTGAAGTCGACGGTGGCCTCAAGGCCAACGAGATCGCCCCGCGCGTGCACAACTCCGGGCACTGGACCACCGAAGGCGCCGAGTGCAGCCAGTTCGAAAACCATCTGCGCGCCGTTGCCGGCCTGCCGTTGGGTTCGACGGCCAAAGTCGGCGAGAGCGCAATGCTCAACTTCATCGGCGTTGTGCCGCCGGTTGAGAAGGTCATCGCCATCGAAGATTGTCATCTGCATCACTACGGCAAAGCCTTCAAGGCCGGGCGCAAGGTCGGTCACGCCAACCTGCGCTGCGCCGACATGGCCACGCTGCAGGCGCAGATCGTCAAGGTCGAAGCGCTGATCGCCGAGTAATTCAGTTTCATGTGTCTGCGGCGGAACCATTCAGGGGCCGCCGTTCTCTCATGGCAGGATGCCAAAGTCTGACTAGGCTTCGCATATCTACTACTGAGAGGGAATTGCCATGGGAATTATCGGAACCATCTTTATCGGCTTGATCGTCGGCCTGCTGGCTCGGTTCCTGAAACCGGGCGATGACAGCATGGGCTGGATCATGACCATCCTGCTCGGTATCGGCGGTTCGCTGGCGGCCACTTATGGCGGCCAGGCTCTGGGCATTTATCAGGCGGGCGAGGGCGCAGGCTTCCTCGGCGCACTGGTCGGTGCAGTCGTGTTGCTGGTGATCTACGGCCTGATCAAAAAGAACTGATCCAAAGCGACAAAGTCCTCTCTGCCAACGCGGCAGGGAGGGCTAGAATGCTCGGCGATTCAACGTTCCTTCCTTTTTATACCGAGCACCTTCATGCGCCGTCTTCTGTTGACTCTCCTTTTCCTGGGCAGCGGTTTGGCCCACGCCGGCGAACTGCCGGAAACCGACTGGCTCGAACTGATGCCAAAGTCGGATCAAAAGGCCCTTGAGGCCATGCCTGAAATCGACCACAACTCCCCGGAAGCCACCGGCACCTTCACCGAGAAGGGCGGGATGAAGCAGGCCAAAGGTCTGCCGGCAGTGATGTATTCGACCAAAACCGTGGCGTCGATGAACGACAAACACATCCGCATCGGTGGTTACCCGGTGCCGCTGGAGTCTGACGCCAAGGGCCGCAGCACGTTGTTCTTCCTCGTGCCGTATCCGGGCGCCTGCATCCACGTGCCGCCACCGCCACCGAATCAACTGGTGCTGGTGCGTTATCCGAAGGGCTTGAAGCTGGACGATATCTACACGCCGCTGTGGGTGACCGGCACGCTGAAAGTCGAGAAGGTCAGCAATGACCTGGCTGACGCAGCGTATGCGCTGGAAGCGGACAAAGTGCGGGTGGTGCAGGAATCTGATCTCTAAAGCAAAAGATCGCAGCCTCCGGCAGCTCCTACAGGGATATGCATTCCAATGCAGGAGCTGCCGAAGGCTGCGATCTTTTGATCTTAAAGCGGTTTGCTGGCGACACTGACGCCCATGGTATGGCTCGCACCCGGCGCGAGCGTGACGATGTCATCCATCACATTCGCCGTCTCGATGCATAGCATGCGCTGCCAGCCATCGTTATCCATATCCGCCAACGCCGCCGCGCGATCGATCCACGGGTTCCAGATCACTGCCGTGCGCGAGCCGGTGGCGGTCAGCACAATGCGCCGCTCCCAGGTCGGGTCGACGATGCTCAGTTGTGGTGGAGCGTCGAGGTAGATGCGGTCGGTTTCCCCGGCAAACTGCAGGTCACCTTGCTGGCTGTTGGTTTTCCAGTCATCCAGCGTCTCGATGTACTTCAAGCCATCGACGCCGTCGACGTGCACATTGCGCACATCACTGACCGCGAAATAGGTGTGCAGCGCCTGGCTCAGACTGACGGTGTCACTGCCACGGTTGTGGCTGGTCAGGCTGAAACTCAGTTGCTCGGACAAGTGCAGAGTCAGGGTCAGATCGACCTGATGCGGCCAGTCCGGCAGGCCGCCTTCGGGGTAGGACAGTTTGAACTCCACCTTCACGCCATCAGCCTCTGATTCGATGCCACCTAACTCCCAATCCATCGCCCGCACCAGACCGTGCGCGGGTGCCGGTTGCTCACCGGTGTACATGGCCTGCACGCTCTGCGGGTTGCGCTCGAATTTGCCAAACCACGGCCAGCACACCGGCACGCCGGCGCGGATGCTCTTGCCAGTCTTGAACACCGCCTTATCGTTGAGCCAGATGATCGGCGGCTGGCCATCGATCTGATAACTGAGGATGTGCGCGCCTTGCTGGGCCACCAGCACTTCGGCCTGACCGTGGCGAATCCGCCAGCAGTTCAGTTCATCCAGTTTCACGGCTTCAACGTTGGGCGTGTTCATCGGACAGCTCTCAATCAGTAACAAGGACAACTATCGACCGTAAAACGGCCGCGAGGTTTAGCGCGCGCGCGGTGGAACCGAGCGGGTGCGGCCGCTGCCGTCGATGGCGACGAAGACGAAAACCGCTTCGGTCACTTTACGCCACTCGCTGGACAGCGGGTCGTCGCTCCACACTTCGACCATCATCTGGATCGAGCTGCGGCCGATTTCCAGGGTCTGGGTATAAAAGGACAATTGCGCGCCGACAGCGACGGGCACGAGGAACGCCATGCGGTCGATGGCAACGGTAGCGACGCGGCCACCGGCAACACGGCTGGCCATCGCGGTGCCGGCCAAATCCATCTGCGCCACCAGCCAGCCGCCGAAAATATCGCCAAAGCCGTTGGTTTCGCGCGGGAGTGCGGTGATTTGCAAGGCCAGGTCGCCTTGCGGGATCGGATCTTCTTGTTCGAGCTCTATCATGCCGAGGGTGCCTCTGACCCGTGACTCATCGTTGGTATTGCTGGTGGTAGCCGTCTTCGGGAAAAACGATTCAGCACCGAACATACTACGTTCGTCACGTTTTCCATCAGGCGCCTAAGGAGAAACTCTGCGAAACCGGCTAATCCCGAGCAAAGGCCGGGCCAACGACGTTTTCGCACAGCAACCCCCTACAAACCGGAGCAGGTTGCGAGTATATCGGTCGGTAGACTCCACGACGACCATCCGGTTCTCATTTCGACCGTCAAATACGCGCCTCTATGTGCTTTTTCGAACAATTTGCTATGGTGCCGAACCTGCCCAAGCCACCGCCAGCGTTGTTGTGGCGGCAGATCCGACTATAAGAGAAGCCCTTGCCATGACCACAGCGCCTTCGAGCCTCGCGCAGCCCGAGCAACCCGCACGACCGTTGACCCGCAATGACTACAAGACTCTGTCGCTGTCCGCCCTCGGCGGTGCGCTGGAATTCTACGATTTCATCATCTTTGTCTTCTTCGCCACCGTGGTCGGCAAGCTGTTCTTTCCCGCCGACATGCCCGAGTGGCTGCGTCTGATGCAGACCTTCGGCATCTTCGCCGCCGGCTACCTCGCGCGGCCGTTGGGCGGCATCGTCATGGCGCACTTCGGCGACCTGCTGGGGCGCAAGAAGATGTTCACCCTGAGCATTTTCATGATGGCCGTGCCGACCCTGATCATGGGTCTGCTGCCTACATACGCACAGATCGGCATGTGGGCGCCGATTCTGCTGCTGGTGATGCGCGTGATTCAGGGCGCGGCCATCGGTGGGGAAGTGCCGGGCGCGTGGGTCTTCGTTTCCGAACACGTCCCGCAAAAGCACATGGGTTACGCCTGCGGCACCCTCACCAGCGGCCTGACCGCCGGCATCCTGCTCGGCTCGCTGGTCGCCACCGCGATCAACAGCATTTATACGCCTGCCGAAGTGTCCGATTACGCCTGGCGGATCCCGTTCCTGCTCGGCGGTGTGTTCGGCCTGTTCTCGGTGTACCTGCGCCGCTGGCTGCACGAAACCCCGGTGTTCGCCGAACTGCAACAGCGCAAGGCCTTGGCTGAAGAAGTGCCGCTGCGTGCGGTGCTGCGCGACCATCGCGGCGCGATTGCGATCTCGATGCTGCTGACCTGGTTGCTCTCCGCCGGCATCGTCGTGGTCATTCTGATGACCCCGACCGTGCTGCAAACGGTCTATCACTTCACCCCGACCGAGTCGCTGCAGTCGAACAGTCTGGCGATCGTGTTCCTGAGCATCGGTTGCATCATTTCCGGCGCACTGGCGGATCGCTTTGGTGCCGGCCGCGTGTTTGTGTTCGGTTGCCTGGGCCTGCTGATCAGCTCGTGGACGTTCTATCACAGCCTCGCCGATCACCCGAACTGGCTGTTCCCGCTGTATGCGCTGACTGGTTTTCTGGTCGGCACCATTGGTGCGGTGCCGTATGTAATGGTGAAAGCGTTTCCGCCGGTGGTGCGCTTCAGCGGCTTGTCGTTCTCGTACAACGTGGCTTACGCGATCTTTGGCGGTTTGACGCCGATGGTGGTGAGTTTGCTGCTGAAGGAAAGCGCGATGGGGCCTGCTTATTATGTGGCGGTGCTGTGCGCGATGGGGATGCTGGTGGGGGCGTGGCTCTGGAAGAAGGGGCGCTGATTTTCCCTGCCGCCTGATCGTTCCCACGCTCCGCGTGGGAATGCATCCCGTGACGCTCCGCGTCACCTCTCAAATGCGGACGCAGAGCGTCCATGGCGGCGTTCCCACGCAGAGCGTGGGAACGATCTGTCGCGACATGCTGGCCTTTCATCCAATTGTCATATTTCAGCCATAGAGTGTTCACACGGCCTGCTGATACTTGGCCCCGACTTAACACACCCTATCTGCTAGGAGTAAGGCATGAAACTGAAGCGTTTGATGGCGGCAATGACTTTTGTCGCTGCTGGCGTTGCGACTGCCAAAGCGTTCGCCGCTGTTTACCCTGCTATACCGAGCAACACCAAGACCACTGGTGTTT
>NZ_JBIVMX010000113.1:0-8319 GCF_044753305.1 Pseudomonas sp. NPDC088429
GATGAGGAATTTAACCAGAAGTTCAAGCTCATTGACGACTTCGGCAAGTACCTGGACAAACAGCGACGCAAACGCCGCGAGTACATTTATTGTGGCTCGCTGTACGTGGCGCAGCAGAAGCTCGACATCAAGAACTGGCGCGACAGCCAGCAATCCCCGGGCTTCCTGGCGCCGGAACGCGCCTGGATGGACGAGATTGTCGGCAACATGGGTTATGTCGATGCCCTGCGCGAAGTCAGCCGTGAAGGCGACCAGTACAGCTGGTGGCCGGATAACGAACAGGCCGAGATGCTCAATCTGGGCTGGCGCTTCGACTACCAGATCCTGACACCGGGCTTGCGCCGCTTTGTACGCAGCGCACGTCTGCCGCGTCAGCCACGGTTCTCGCAGCACGCGCCGCTGATCGTCGACTACGACTGGACGCTGACCATCTAAGCGTCGAATCGCAGTCAAAAAAATGCCCGTATCGCGAGATACGGGCATTTTTTGTGCGCTAGCCTAAAGCGGGCTGAACCTCAGAGCGCGACAAACATCGGCAGGGCCAGATACAGCTTGATCACGATGACGTTAATGATGTCGATGAAGAACGCACCAACCATCGGCACCACCAGAAACGCAATCTGCGAAGGCCCGTAGCGCTGCGTCACCGCCTGCATGTTGGCGATCGCCGTCGGCGTGGCACCGAGACCAAAACCGCAATGCCCTGCGGCCAGCACCGCCGCATCGTAGTTGCGGCCCATCATGCGGAACGTCACGAAAATCGCAAACAGCGCCATGACCAATGTCTGCACCGCCAGAATGATGAAGATCGGCAACGCCAGCGCCGCCAGATCCCACAGCTTCAGCGACATCAAGGCAATCGCCAAGAACAGCGACAGGCTGACATTGCCCAGCACCGACACTTCCCGCTCGAACACCTGATACAGGCCCAGCGCCGAGAGGCCGTTGCGCAGCAACACACCGACAAACAGCACACAAACAAAGGTCGGCAACTCAAGCGCCGTGCCTTGCAACCAGCCGTTCAGCAGATTGCCGACCAGCAGGCTGACCGCGATCAGGGCCAGTGTTTCGATAAACGAAAACGGCGTAATCGAGCGCTCTTTGTTCGGCTGTTCAAAACCCTTGGGTAGCCGTGGCGCTTGCTGATTCTGGCAACCGGGCACCTCAACCCGCTTGATCAACAGGCGAGCCACTGGCCCACCAATCAAACCGCCCAGCACCAGACCAAAAGTCGCCGAGGCGATCGCCAGTTCAGAGGCAGAAGCCAAACCGTATTTCTCACTGAACACCGTGCCCCACGCAGCGCCGGTGCCGTGACCGCCCGCCAGAGTGATCGAACCGGTCAACAGGCCCATCAGCGGGTCAAGTCCGAGCAGAGTGGCGAGGCCAACGCCCATCGCGTTCTGCACCACCAGCAGCCCGGCGACTGCCACCAAAAAGATCCCAACAACGCGCCCGCCCTTTCTCAGGCTGGCGAAGTCTGCACTCAAACCGATAGTGGCAAAGAATGCCAACATCAAAGGCGTTTGCAGCGAAGTATCGAAGCGAACTTCAACATCCCGTGTTCGCATGATCAGAAGAACAAGCGCAACCAATAGGCCCCCGGCAACCGGTTCGGGAATATTGTAATTGCGCAGAAATCCAACGCGAGTAACTAAACCACGTCCCAGCAAAAGTACTAAGGAAGCGGCCACGAGTGTTCCGTAAAAATCGAGCTGAATCATTTTGATTATTCTTGGCTATATTCAGGGACGAGCTCTTTTCCTGAGCGCGCGCCGTGAATCGGCTGATTGTCTCAACACTGATTGCTGTGGAATTCAAGAACCTTCGATGGCTTGAATATATCGAAATATTTCAAGAGAAACATAACGCCGGGCAACTTTAACAATCGTCCATCGCCGATGCCAAGGACGGAGCCAGCACCAAGGCAGTGCAGTTGTGACTAAACATGTAAGAGCGAAAAATATATAACTAGATGACTACCATTCATCGGCAATAGATTAATCCTACATCCCAAAGAAACTAATCCCGTTGCATTCATGTAAATGCCCGTAGGTGAAACACGGGCATTTTTATTAATCAGAGAATTGTCTGACTGGAGATGTCTCGGGGCGCGCGCGTCAGGATGTCTGGCGTGTCGCCAATCACCACCGTGTCGTCGATCCGAAAGCCACCCAGCCCCCACTGAAAAATCCCCGGCTCAGCCGAATACACTTCGCCACTCATCAGCGGTCGCGTATTGAACGCCATGTCGTGGGGAAACTCATGGCCGACCAGCCCAAGTCCATGGCCCGTGCGATGGATGATCAAGTCCGCCACTCCATGCCGCTCGAAAACCCCTTGAGCCGCCGCATCTATCGCGCAAACCGGATTGCCCGTCACCGCCGCTTCGCACGCCGCTTCATTGGCTTCCCGCGCCGCGTCATACAACTGAATTTGCCGCGCCGAAGGCTTGCCGCAAAACCAGGTGCGCTCGTTCTCGATGATCAGACCGTTGATGCGCGGAATAATGATGTTCACCAGACCATGACCCTTCTCGATGCGTGCGCCGCACTGCCGACCATCGCCGTGGGGTGCACAGCTCGCCGGGCCGGACAGGGTGAAAAACTCAATGCACTGCACATCCTCACCGGGGAAACGATTAGCCGCTTCTTCGACAAACAGTGCGGCCATGCTCATGTCCAGCTCCTGAACCAGCCGTCCGGGGCGGATGTTTTCCCGGTAGCGATCCTGCAACCAATCCGTCAACGCACAGGCTTCGCGCATCAGTTGGATCTCTTCGGCATGCTTGACTAGCCGCAACGTGCGGCACTCTTCGGTCGCGTTTTGCAGCACCAACGATGGCAGCAAAGTACCGACGCGAGCCAACGGCGCCGTGATCGCGTCGACGCCAATGCGCGACCGATGCAGCCCGGCATCGCGCAAAGATTGTGCGACCAGCTCACTCCACTGACTGACCAAGGGCAGGCGATTTTGCACACGCGGATGCTCGGCATAAAAACGTGCATCCTCGATCCAAAGATGCCCGGCTTCTTTGGTGAAACGCCAATGATGCGTCGATAGCTCATGAGCGATCACAAACGGCGCGCCGTTCCTCGGTACGACGCACAGAATTGGCCGTTCCCACGTCTCTACGTCGGTATTGAAGTTGGTCGCAAACTGGAAGAAGTCGGCCTGGGTGAAAAGCAAAGCATCAAAGCCTTCGCGATCCATCAGCGAGTACATGAGTTGCAGGCGATAGTCGCGCACAGCGTGTCCGAGGTGTGCCATTGGCTGGCTCCGTGTCGTTGAAGTGCGGACAGTGTTCAACGAGGGCAGAGCTGACGTCGCGCCGATCCTTGCTCAATTGCCGGTACTTTCTTGCTCACGAGTTTTATCGGGACAGACGAAAATCCGTCGGGCTGATGCCATAGGCTTTACGAAAGACTCGGGCGAAATGGCTGGAGTCGGCAAACCCGGATTCCAGGGCAATTTCCAAAATAGTCTTGGCGGAGTTTTCCAAAGCGTTGCGCGCCCGTTGCAGGCGCACAACCAGTACGTGGGCATGCGGTGAAGTGCCAAAGGCGCGTTTGAATTCGCGAGCGAAGTGGAATTCACTCATCGCCGCAATTGCCGCCAACCGGGCAATGCAGAGCTTTTCGCAGGGGTGACGCTCGATGTAGCGCAAGGCATCCATCAGGCCTTGGCTGGCAACTCTTGGCTGGGTGCTCGAAAGCTCATAACTGTTCAATAAATGAGCAATTAATACCTGAACGCTTAGATCCGCCTGCTCACGGGCGCCCCGACTGTTGTCACCGATGGACAGCGCCAATTGCCGGGCCAGCAAATGAGCCACTCTGTCGTTTTGATACAGCGGCTGATGCGTTCCGCGAAATCCGGCGAAGCTCAATCCTTGCTCCTGCGCCGCAGCGGTCAACGCCGGCATTGGCAAATGCACATGAAGGATGTCGAAAGCGCTACGAGTGTCCCAGCTCGCGGATTGGCTGGGCTGCAGCAATCGCACCTGACCACTGTGAATCTGCCCATCCCACACCTGCCGGCCGCCAACAGCGGCACGCGACTGCATGGGCGCAAGCATCACGCTGAGCAAAACATGCTCACGCGGTTCAGTACGTTCAAAGTGATAGCTGTCTGTGGATGAACGCTGCCAGCGGAACACCGCAGCGCCGGTCGATTGCAGATCCGTCAGCACGGCGGCGGGTTTCATCCGCCATTCCTCGGTCTGCTGCTCGATAGAAGGAAAGACCAGCTGAGCCATTGCGCACTCCGCCCGTCAGGCCCGCGAGCCTACTTGATCAACCGCCAGGTAAACGGATACCGGTACGGATAGCCCTCGTTGGCCTTCACCCCGGCAATGATCGTCAGCACCAGTGCACCGATGCCCAGTATCACGATCAGGACGAAGCCAATGAGCAGCAGCATCAGCAGGAAGCAGATCAACGACGCAATCGCGACAGTGATCTGAAAATTCAGCGCCTCTTTGCCCTGGGCATCGATAAACGGATCCTTTTCACGCTTCATCTGCCAGAGAATCAATGGCCCGATCAGGTTGCCGAACGGAATCCAGATCCCCAGCAAAGCGGACAAGTGACAAAACATCGCCCATTGACGAACCTCTTGGCTCGGTTTGGGCAGCAGCGCTTGCTCGTCACTCATCGCACTCTCCTTGCGGTTATGAACCTGCTCAGTCAGCCAGTGCGGCCTTCTGCAGTTCGAAAATCTCGTTCATGCCTTGCTTGGCCAGTTCCAGCATGGCGTTGAGGTCTTCCGGCTGGAACGGCGCGCCTTCAGCGGTGCCCTGCACTTCGATGAAACCACCGGTGCTGGTCATCACGACGTTGAGGTCGGTCTCGGCAGCGGAATCTTCAAGATAGTCCAGATCCAGTACCGCTTCGCCCTGATACATGCCGACCGACACCGCGCCGATCATTTGCTTGAGCGGATCGCCGCCTTTCAGGCCGCCGCGCTTCTTGATTACTTTCAGCGCATCAACCAGAGCGACCATGGCGCCGGTGATGGAGGCAGTGCGGGTGCCGCCGTCAGCCTGGATCACGTCGCAGTCGACGTACAGGGTGACATCGCCCAGCTTGGACATGTCCAGCGCAGCGCGCAGGGAACGGCCGATCAGGCGCTGGATTTCCAGAGTGCGACCGCCCTGCTTGCCACGGCTCGCTTCACGCTGGTTACGCTCGCCAGTGGCGCGCGGCAGCATGCCGTACTCAGCGGTCAACCAACCCTGGCCCTGACCTTTAAGGAAACGCGGCACGCCGTTTTCGACGCTGACGGTGCAGATGACTTTGGTATCACCGAATTCGACCAGCACCGATCCTTCGGCGTGTTTGGTGTAGTTGCGGGTAATGCGGATCGAGCGGAGCTGATCGGCAGCGCGACCACTTGGACGTTTCATAGGAGATACCTGTACTGAGGACGGAAAACTGCCGAGCATTATAGAGCGGTGCACCGCGACTGGGCACGGGTTAAAAATTCGGGCCGACGACCGAGGGCCCTGAAACACGCATTACCGACGGGCTGCAGCCCTTTGTCACACCGTGTGTTTGGGCGCATTCGCCGCACTGCGCTACAATCCTGCGCCTTTGCTGCCAGTCGGCATAAATTCATTGATATCGCGCTTGCGGAACCCAGGTTTCGCGCCGATCTGCATTGCGAGGTTACCGCCATGGTGCACAGCATGACCGCCTTCGCCCGCGTCGAGAAAGCCGGCGTACAGGGCACCCTGAGCTGGGAACTGCGCTCGGTCAACAGTCGCTATCTGGAACCGCACCTGCGCTTGCCGGAAACCTTTCGCGACCTCGAAGGCGCGGTGCGTGAAGCGCTGCGTCAGGGCCTGTCGCGGGGCAAACTGGAATGCACCCTGCGTTTCACCGAAGAAAGCACCGGCAAAGCGCTGCAAATCGACCGCGAGCGCGCCGCGCAACTGGTTGCTGCCGCGGAAACCATCGCGGGTCTGATCAAAAACCCGGCAGCGCTGAACCCGCTGGAAGTCCTGGCCTGGCCTGGCGTGCTGGTCGGCGATGCAACCGATCCGCAGGCGCTGAACGCCGAGGCGCTGGCCCTGTTCAATCAAGGTCTGAAAGAGTTGAAGGCTGGCCGCGAGCGCGAAGGCGCGGAGCTGGCCCGGTTGATCAACGAGCGCCTGACATCGATCGAAGCAGACGTCGTGACCCTGCGTGAACTGGTGCCGCAGATGCTCGCGACCCAACGCCAGAAAGTCCTCGACCGCTTCGCCGACATGAAGGCCGAGCTGGATCCGCAGCGTCTGGAACAGGAAATGGTCATCCTCGCGCAAAAGAGCGACGTGGCCGAAGAACTGGATCGCCTGAGCACCCACATCATCGAAGTGCGCCGGGTGCTCAAGTCCGGCGGTGCAGCCGGGCGTCGCCTGGACTTCCTGATGCAGGAGCTCAACCGCGAAGCCAACACATTGGGCTCCAAGGCCTTTGATCCGCGCAGCACCCAAGCCGCCGTCAACCTCAAGGTGTTGATCGAGCAGATGCGCGAACAAGTGCAGAATATTGAGTAAGGCAACCCCGACATGACCCACAGCACCGGCACCCTGTACATCATTTCCGCCCCTTCGGGCGCGGGCAAGAGCAGTCTGGTCAAGGCTTTGACCGACGCCAACGCGGAGATCCGCGTTTCGGTTTCGCACACCACCCGCGCCATGCGTCCGGGCGAAGTCGACGGCGTGAATTATCACTTCGTAACGCGCGAAGCGTTTGTGAAGATGGGCGAACACGGCGATTTCCTTGAGCGCGCCGAAGTTTTCGGCAACCTCTACGGCACCTCGCAAAGCCATCTGCAGCAAACCCTCGACGCAGGTCACGACCTGATTCTGGAGATCGACTGGCAAGGCGCCGAGCAAGTACGCAAGCTGATGCCGCAGGCGCGCTCGATCTTCATTCTGCCGCCGTCGCTGCAAGCACTGCATTCGCGTTTGACCAACCGTGGTCAGGACAGCGACGAAATCATCGACGGCCGTATGCGTGAAGCGGTCAGCGAGATGAGTCACTACGTCGACTACGACTACCTGATCATCAACGACGATTTCGCCCACGCGCTGGACGATCTGAAGGCGATTTTCCGCGCCAATCAGCTCATTCAGAAGCGTCAGCAACAGCTTCACGGCAAATTGCTGGCCGAATTGCTCGGTTAATCAGCACTTCCCAAAAGGCCTGCAAGCGCTTTACATTGGCACTTGCAGCGCGTTGAAGGGCTTGGTTAAAAAATCAGCGCTTCCCTAATCGCTGGTGATTTTTTAAACTGTTGAGTCCGCTCGCCCAACCGGGCAGCGCGCATATTGCATTCGCTCCGAGGAATACCATGGCCCGCGTAACCGTTGAAGACTGCCTGAACCACGTGGAAAACCGTTTTGAGCTGGTCATGCTCTCTACCAAACGTGCCCGTCAACTGGCCACCGGCGGCAAAGAGCCACTGGTTCAGTGGGAAAACGACAAGCCTACCGTTGTAGCGCTGCGTGAAATCGCTGAAGGCCTGATGAGCTACGAGTTCATCGCCGAGCAAGAAATCGTCCAGGATGAGCCGCTGTTCGCAGCGTTCGAGGACGAGTCCAACGAGGCCGTCTAAGCCTATGCCTGGTCGACGTAGCACGGCGCGGGATCACAGCTTACGGCAGGAATCATCATGCCGAGCATAGACGCCCTCGCCGATCGCTTATCGACCTACCTCGGCAACGACCAGGTCAACCTGGTCCGCCGAGCGTATTTCTACGCCGAACAAGCCCATGACGGTCAACGCCGTCGCAGCGGCGAGGCGTACGTCACGCATCCTCTTGCCGTGGCCAATATTCTTGCCGACATGCACATGGATCATCAGAGCCTTATGGCCGCGATGCTGCATGACGTGATCGAAGACACCGGTATCGCCAAAGAAGCGCTGCAAGCGCAGTTCGGTGAAACCGTCGCCGAACTGGTCGACGGGGTCAGCAAACTGACCCAGATGAATTTCGAGACCAAGGCCGAAGCCCAGGCCGAAAACTTCCAGAAAATGGCCATGGCCATGGCGCGCGACATTCGCGTGATCCTTGTCAAACTCGCCGACCGCCTGCACAACATGCGCACGCTGGAAGTGCTGTCCGGCGAAAAACGCCGGCGGATCGCCAAGGAAACCCTCGAAATCTACGCGCCCATCGCCAACCGGCTGGGCATGCATGCGATCCGCATCGAATTCGAAGACCTCGGCTTCAAGGCCATGCACCCGATGCGTTCCGCGCGGATCTACCAGGCGGTCAAGCGCGCCCGCGGCAACCGCAAGGAAATCGTCAACAAAATCGAAGAATCC
>NZ_JBIVMX010000114.1:0-7975 GCF_044753305.1 Pseudomonas sp. NPDC088429
ATGCCTCTGCTTAGAATTTCCGCCCTGCATAAATACTACGGCGATCACCACGTGCTCAAAGGCATCGACCTCAGCGTCGAGGAAGGCCAGGTGGTGGCGATCATCGGCCGCAGCGGCTCGGGCAAATCCACCCTGCTGCGCACGCTTAATGGTCTGGAATCGATCAACGACGGCGTGATCGAAGTCGACGGCGAATACCTCGACGCCGCCCGCGCTGATCTGCGCAGCCTGCGGCAGAAAGTCGGCATGGTCTTTCAGCAGTTCAACCTGTTCCCGCACCTGACCGTCGGTGAGAACGTCATGCTCGCGCCGCAAGTGGTGCAAAAAGTGCCAAAAGCTAAAGCGGCGGAACTGGCGCGCGAGATGCTCGAGCGGGTGGGCCTCGGGGAAAAATTCGATGCCTTTCCGGATCGGCTGTCCGGCGGCCAACAGCAGCGCGTGGCGATTGCCCGGGCATTGGCGATGTCGCCGAAGGTCTTGCTCTGTGATGAGATTACGTCGGCACTCGATCCGGAACTGGTCAACGAAGTGCTCAGCGTCGTGCGGCAATTGGCCAAGGAAGGCATGACGCTGATCATGGTCACTCACGAGATGCGCTTTGCCCGCGAAGTGGGCGACAAACTGGTGTTCATGCACCACGGCAAGGTGCATGAAGTGGGCGATCCGAAGCTGTTGTTTGCCAATCCGCAGACGGCGGAACTGGCCAACTTCATCGGCACGGTGGAGCACGCGGGCTGAGCATTCAGTCGTGCAGCAACTCGAATGTGCCGGCGGCTTCGAACAGGGTTTCGTCGTGTATCTGCAACTGGCGGGTGTCCAGCTGCGCCTGAACGTCGATCTGCGCGGTGAAGTGCCGGGCGCGCTGCGATTGAATGGTTTGCGCCGCATCGAATAGCTGTTCCGCGCGTGGCTGGGGGTCGGTATCGCGGGTTAGCATCGCCGCGCTGCCGTCTATTACCGCGTCGCTGATGCGCAGGCTGAATTGGCCCTGTTGGCCTAACCGGAAGACATTCGGGCCCGCGCTGGTGCCGTTGAAGCGCAGTTTGATTGGCGTTGGCGTCTGGCAGATCACCGTCAAGGTGAGTCGGTGAGTGTCCAGATTTACCCAATGTTGGCCGAGGGGTTGGTCGGGGAATGCGCCGCGATGTAATTGGCCGTAATCGACTTCGGACTGGCTCAAGCGTGATTCGCAGTCAGCGGCGAAAATCGGTGTCATCCACAGGTAGATGACTAGCGCGACGGCTGATTTAGCGCGCATGGCAAACGCCCTCCATGGCTTCATACAAGCGATCGCTGTGAGTGTCGGGCGGCGGTTCCAGTTGCAGCTCGCAGCGGCGGTTGTTGGCGAGCTGAACGTGCAACGTCTGCGCGCCCTGCACATCAATCAAAAACGCTTTGCCGCCCTCAACGACTGACCCGAGCAACTGCCCCTGCGCCGTCAATACCGACGCGCCTCGGCTGATGGGCAGTCCTTGCTCATCGACAATTTGCAACAGCACACGACGCACGCTGATCACTTCGAAATCCAGCGTATTGAATGAGCCGCGTCCGGCCTGCACTTCTTTGAAACCATTGATCAGATCGACCCGGCGCGGCAACGTCCGGGTCATCACTTGCACGCGGCTTTGGCTGTACGCCGACAGCCCGGGAATCACCGCGCGCCCGTCGCCGTCCGTCCACACCGGGCCTGACGGCGTCGTTAACTGCACCCCCGAAAGATTTCCCACGGAAGCGATGCCGAAGGTGTCTTGAATGGCATAAGGGGAAAACGTCACGCCGTCCTCGTGCACAGCGATGCCTCCCTTGAGCTGGCCCATGTAACTGTTGCTCGCCGCGTCGCGGTTCACGCCAAGCCCGACTTGGGCATAGCGCGGAAGCAGGCCGACGCTGGCGTTCAGCCGCGAACCGCGCGCCTCGCCGACGCCGTCGACGCCCAAGCGATAACTCACCGTGTCGTTGATTTGCTCGCTCAGCGCTGAGCCCAGCGTCGTTTGCGTATCGCGATGGTTGGCATAGGTGCGCAACTGGCGCGAGCCGCCGAGGGGAATGCCGATGCTCAGGTGCATTGCCGTCGCGTTCGATTCGGCTTCGATGTTGAACGACACGCTGGCGTGCTTGAATCCCTTGCCCCACGAACCGCTCAAGCGTTGCCGGTGCTCGCCGTTGTGCAAGGCGCTGCGGCTGATTGCAGCGCTGAACCCGCCCCACCGCGGATCCGCCCAACCTAGCGTCGCGCTGAATTGATTGGCGAAGCGCTGCTGTAATTGATCGGCGCTGTAGGCCTGGTTATCGAGTACGTCGCGGTACTGCTCGCTGCGCAGTGTGGCGCTGAGGCCGAAACTGGCCCGTTCGAAAAATGCGCTCGATATGGAAAGGCTCTGCTGCACTCCCTGCGAATCGGTGTCGGCCTGCCGGGCTAAAACTGCGCGCCAACGCAGGTCAGCGTGCTGAAACAGACGCGTATCGATGCCCCAGCCGCTCGCCTGATAATTTGGCGTTGTCATCAGGCCGCTGCTGAGCAGCGACGTTGGCCCCAAGCTCAAACTGCCGCTGAGCGTGGCGACGGTTTGATTGTCGATCTGTTCATCCGCTCGCGAACGCAGGGTTCCCACCGCCAGGTGATAGCCGGGTCGGGCCTGGGTGATTTGATGGAACGCCGAGACTGGTACCGCAAACTCCCTTGTCGCGCCGTCCTCACCAATGACCTTCACCTGTAGATCATCGCTGCCGTTGAGCAAAGCAAAACCGTTCAGGCTGAACGGCCCTGGTGGCACCCATGTGCTGTAGATCAGCGCGCCGGACTGGCGAACTTCGATGCGCGATGAGCTGTTGGCGATGCCATCGACGGCGGCGCTGGATTCGCTTGGCCGCACAGCGCTCTGGGCTGGAAAAAGCTGCGCGCCAGTGATGGGCACACCGGCAAACAGTGGACTGCTGGTGTTGATCTGGCCCAATTGCAACGTTGAATCCAGCCGTTGCAGATCGCGCTGGGCATAGCTGTAGAGGTGTTCGACGCCGCCAGTCTGCTGCCCGGAATTCCATTGCTGGCGACTGCGTACGATCCAGTCGGCCGTGTTGAAACCGGCCAGCGTTGAGGCCGAGATGTAGCGACTGCTGCCGGCCGAAGACGCGTTATCCAGTCCCAACAAGTCGTAGCTGAACATCCCGGCGGTGCCGCCACGGGTGAAATTTGTGGTCGTTTGCGCCACATCGGCCAGCGCATGGGTTGGCACCAACAGAAGCACTTCTTGTTGATTCGGCCGCAAAGTCACTTGTGTCTGTGGGTAATGCGCCTGGAAAGCGAGACAACCCTGGCTGTCGGTGATGCTTTTATCGAGGCTGCGTAATCCAGCCTTGTCCAACAGGCTTTGGGTGAAACAGAGCTCACCGGCGGTATCGAACTGCGCCTCGGCCCAGCCCTTCTGACGGCCATTGACGAACAGTGTCACCACGCGCCGGCCCTCGCTAAAACGCGGAGCTAGCCGAAAATACTCGGCCATGGCCGGATCGATGCCGCGACTGCCGAGTACATCGGTGTCGAACTCCACCGTCCGGGGTTGCGCAGCGAGTACGTGCTCACAGAGACCGAGCGCCGCCAGACACACCGCTCGGGCAACCCCGCTGGCCATGCTTCAAGGCCCTTGGACATTGAGGCGAGCGTCGTAGCTGTCGACGGTGAAGCCATAAACCGTTGCCGGGTAAAACGTGACTCCCGCAGCCGATTGCGGCTGTTTATCAAGCTTGCGCTGCAGGACTTCGCCCGGCAGCACGTAGGTTCGACCAATATCCGCGACGTGATTCTGCGGGGTCAGCACGACCTCTTGGGATAGCCGTACGACGTAGGGGCTTTCATTGCGCACTTGCAGGACGTCGCCCACTAGCGACCACTCAAGCAGCGTCCACGGCGTGGGATTTTTCGCCAGGCCCCGCGGATGAATGATCAGCGGCAGGTTTTGCCGAATCGTCACGCCGACGGACGCCGTGTCTGTTGGCTTTCTCGGGGGTACGCCTTCGAAAATGATGCGTTTGAGGCGCTGGGTTTTCAGCGGTTCGGAGAACTGCCCGATCACCCGCACCAATTGTTTGTCCGAGGCTTCTACCCGGGTGATTGGCGGGGTTACCAGCGCGAGAAACTCGGAATCTTCCGGGAGGTTCTCGATCGATGAGTACAACAAGGCTGGCGTCGCATCGGTATTTTTTATATTGATGGTGGTTTCACCGTCCTCTTCATTAAGAATGACCACGGTCGTTTCCGGCACCATACCGTCGGCGCGCGCCGATGTAATTGCAACAAACAACAACATAATGAAGGCAACGGACACTGTTCTTGTTGAAAACATTATTTCAGCCACACCGAACCCTCACGAGCAAATAAATTTCGCGACAACAAGCTTGCAATCAGTCAGTTAAAAAGTAACAACATGTGCGACATGTCACTCTGAGGGAGCAACATGCCAAACACATCAAAAGCAATCAGAGATAACTGAGTTCAAAAGTGGCCAACCCATCCAGAGGCACATCATTATTGATGGTTAGTTCTGACGCTTTGTTGATGACCGCCTGTACTTCCATCACTCCACTCAGGGTGATGAAAGAGACAGGGACGATCAATCCGACGGTGCGCGACCACGACCCCAGATTGTCGTTTTGCCCGACCGCACCGGTAGCTGTTTCGATCCAGCTGGTGCCTTTGTCCAGCGAGGTAATGACTTTGACTGGCGTACCGGCGGCGTAGAAACTGCCCGGCTTGAGGTTAACGGCGTAACCACCAATATTCTCACCATCCGCTGTGGCACCCAGACCGTAGTTGTAGTTATCGGTGTAGTCGGCGCCGATGGTGGCGGCGAGAATGCCTGCAACCTGACTGAATCCTTTGCCGTCCTGCGCCTTCAGCCCAACCTTGGTGTGCGACCGGCAGTTGATGTTGAAGACGAGCTCCTTCTTCTCTAGCACGGTGTAGGAAGTCTGGTTCAAATCTTCAGCCGCGATGTTGCCATAATCGACAACGCCGCCGCCCTCCAGAAACGGCACACAACTGGCCGGCACGATCGTGCCCTTGACCCGTAGATCAATAGCCGCCTGAGCATTGACAGAAACGCTGGCAATCACTGCAGCCGCCATTAAAGCACTTATTGTTTTCATAACTTTTCCACCTGACGCTTATTGACTTCAACACAGTTGAAGTCTTCATCCCTGTAAAAGAGTACGAGCAGGCAACCGCCAGCACTCATACCCGACTTACACAGTCTGAGGACATTGCCTACGAATAAGAAGAAGACACGGTGTCAAAGCCAGTAGGAAATTGCACTTACATGGCGAAGGAAGAGGTTATTACCACTTGCCGAAAAAGTTCTGCAGCGCCTAGGTAAAAAGCTTTATATGCCGTAGGAAAACATTCCGCTTATAAAGTCACTCTTTGTATCAACTAACCCAGCAATCACTATTCCCGGATCAGCATCCGATCAGCCATCTACAGCATCAACCTTGATCTCTGTGCGTTGGCGGCAGCCGTTGATCGTGGCACGATGTCGAGGTTATCGACCGAGACCCCCTGACCATGCCGCAATCCAAAGCCAAGAATTTGTCCCTGATCGCCGCAATCGACCTGGGCTCCAACAGCTTTCACATGGTCGTGGCCAAGGCCCAGAACGGCGAAATCCGCATCCTTGAGCGCCTCGGCGAGAAGGTGCAACTGGCCGCCGGCATCGACGATGAGCGCAAGCTCAACGAAGAATCGATGCAGCGAGGCCTCGATTGCCTCAAGCGGTTTGCCCAACTGATCAACGGTATGCCGCTCGGCGCCGTGCGTATCGTCGGCACCAACGCCTTGCGTGAAGCGCGCAACCGCCTCGAATTCATCCACCGCGCTGAAGAAATCCTCGGCCATCCGGTTGAAGTCATCTCCGGCCGTGAAGAAGCGCGTCTGATTTACCTCGGCGTGTCGCACACCCTCGCCGACACCCCGGGCAAACGTCTGGTCGCCGACATCGGCGGCGGCAGTACTGAGTTCATCATCGGCCAGCGCTTCGAACCATTGCTGCGCGAAAGCCTGCAAATGGGCTGCGTCAGCTTCACCCAACGCTACTTCAAGGACGGCAAGATCACCCCGGCCCGTTACGCCCAGGCATACACGGCGGCGCGACTGGAGATCATGAGCATTGAACACGCCCTGCATCGCCTGACCTGGGATGAAGCCATCGGCTCCTCCGGCACCATCCGCGCCATCGGCCTCGCGTTGAAGGCTGGCGGGCATGGCACCGGCGAAGTGAATGCCGAGGGGCTGGCGTGGCTCAAGCGTCGTCTGTTCAAACTGGGAGATGCCGACAAGATCGATTTTGAAGGCATCAAGCCGGATCGTCGGGCGATTTTCCCGGCGGGTCTGGCGATTCTCGAAGCAATCTTCGATGCGCTCGAACTGCAACGCATGGATCACTGCGAAGGCGCTCTGCGTGAAGGTGTGCTGTATGACCTGCTCGGTCGCCATCATCACGAAGACGTGCGCGAACGTACCCTGACCTCACTGATGGAGCGCTATCACGTTGATGTCGAACAAGCGGCACGGGTTGAACGCAAAGCCCTGCACGCGTTTGATCAGGTCGCGGTGGACTGGCAGCTGGACGACGGCATCTGGCGCGAATTGCTCGGCTGGGCGGCGAAAGTGCACGAAGTCGGGCTCGACATTGCGCACTACCACTACCACAAGCACGGCGCTTATTTGATTGAGCACTCGGATCTGGCCGGTTTCTCCCGCGAAGACCAACAGATGCTCGCCCTGCTGGTGCGCGGCCATCGCCGCAACATTCCTAAAGACAAATTCGCCGACTTCGGTGACGACGGCGCCAAGCTGATTCGCCTGTGCGTGCTGCTGCGTTTTGCGATTCTGTTCCACCACATCCGTGGCACACAGGCGATGCCGCAGGTGGTGTTGCATGCCAAAGGCGACACCCTGGACGTGGAATTCCCGGAGAACTGGCTGGATGAAAATCAGCTGACTCAGGCAGATTTTGGCCTCGAAGCCGATTGGCTGACGCGAGTGGGCATCGTCCTCACCGTCCACTGACACACCGCAAATCTCCACTGTAGGAGCTGCCGAAGGCTGCGATCTTTTGATCTTGTTTCTACAGGATCAAGATCAAAAGATCGCAGCCTTCGGCAGCTCCTACAGGTGTGTATCAAGTACAAAAAAGGCGATCCGCTGGGATCGCCTTTTTTATTGGGTTTGGTTTGAGATTGGGGTGGGACTGCCCCTCACCCCAGCCCTCTCCCGAGGGAGAGGGGGCCGATTTGTATGATTTTCAAACCTGAGTTCGACTCGGCTGTTCAGGTCGGCGTATAGCGTAAGACACCTCGATCAGTCCCCTCTCCCTCCGGGCGGTCCGACGTTTCGGGAGGGCTAGGGTGAGGGGCTTTTAGCTGCTAACCGGCAAAATCGGACTACCCAACCGCTCCAACAACGTCGCCTGCGCACTCCTCGGGTTCTGATTACCCGCCCGCGCAAGAGTGGGCATCGTCCTCACCGTCCACTGACACACCGCAAATCTCCACTGTAGGAGCTGCCGCAGGCTGCGATCTTTTGATCTGGTTTTTTGCGATCAACGTCAAAAGATCGCAGCCTTCGGCAGCTCCTACAGGTGTGTGGATGACAGGTATGAAAAAGGCGATCCGCGGGAATCGCCTTTTTTATTGGGTTTGGTTTGAGATGGGGGGTGGGACTGCCCCTCACCCCAGCCCTCTCCCGAGGGAGAGGGGGCCGGACGCTGTTGGCTTCAGGGCCTGAGTTCGACCCGATAATTCAGGTCGGCGTATAGCGTAAGCACACCTCGGTCAGTCCCCTCTCCCTCCGGGAGAGGGCTAGGGTGAGGGGCTCTTGCCTTTGGCCCTTGCAGTGGTCAACTAATTCCGGACACCTCGATAGGTGGTTTTGACGCCATCGCCCGCTCATAGACGGTCGGTGGCAGATATCCCAGTTTCGAGT
>NZ_JBIVMX010000115.1:0-7957 GCF_044753305.1 Pseudomonas sp. NPDC088429
TGAGTGATTTGAGTCATATCCGCTATTTCTCCATCATCGCCCACATTGTCCATGGCAAGTCGACGCTGGCCGATCGCTTCATCCAGATGTGCGGCGGCCTGGCCGAGCGTGAAATGGAAGCCCAGGTACTGGATTCCATGGATCTGGAACGTGAACGCGGGATCACCATCAAGGCCCACAGCGTCACCCTGTATTACACCGCCAAAGACGGTATCAAGTACCAGCTGAACTTCATTGACACCCCGGGCCACGTCGACTTCACCTACGAAGTCAGCCGTTCCCTGGCCGCGTGTGAAGGTGCACTGTTGGTGGTCGACGCCGGTCAAGGCGTTGAAGCCCAGTCCGTGGCCAACTGCTACACCGCCATCGAGCAGGGCCTTGAGGTCATGCCGGTATTGAACAAGATCGATTTGCCACAGGCTGATCCTGATCGCGTCAAAGACGAAATCGAGAAGATCATCGGCATCGATGCTACCGACGCCGTCACCTGCAGCGCCAAAACCGGCCTGGGTGTCGACGAAGTGCTCGAGCGTCTGGTGCACACCATTCCTGCGCCGACCGGCAACATCGAAGATCCGCTGCAAGCGTTGATCATCGACTCCTGGTTCGACAACTACCTGGGTGTTGTCTCCCTGGTGCGCGTGCGTCATGGTCGCGTGAAGAAGGGCGACAAGATCCTCGTCAAGTCCACCGGCAAGATCCATCTGGTCGACAGCGTTGGCGTGTTCAACCCGAAGCACACCGCTACTGCTGACCTGAAGGCCGGCGAAGTGGGCTTCATCATCGCCAGCATCAAAGACATTCACGGTGCACCGGTCGGTGACACCCTGACCCTGAGTTCGACCCCGGACGTTGAAGTGCTGCCTGGCTTCAAGCGCATCCAGCCGCAGGTTTACGCCGGTCTGTTCCCGGTCAGTTCCGACGACTTCGAGGATTTCCGCGAAGCATTGCAGAAGCTGACCCTCAACGACTCGTCGCTGCAATACACCCCGGAAAGCTCCGACGCACTGGGCTTCGGCTTCCGTTGCGGCTTCCTCGGCATGCTGCACATGGAAATCATCCAGGAGCGCCTCGAGCGCGAGTACGACCTGGATCTGATCACCACGGCGCCAACGGTAATTTTCGAACTGGTTTTGAAGACCGGTGAAACAATTTACGTCGACAACCCATCCAAGCTTCCGGATGTGTCGTCGATCGAAGACATGCGCGAGCCAATCGTGCGCGCCAATATCCTGGTGCCGCAGGAACACTTGGGTAACGTCATCACCCTGTGCATCGAGAAGCGTGGCGTACAAGTCGACATGCTGTTCCTCGGCAATCAGGTGCAGGTCACTTACGACTTGCCGATGAACGAAGTGGTACTCGACTTCTTCGACCGTCTCAAATCCACCAGCCGCGGCTATGCTTCGCTGGATTACCATTTCGATCGTTACCAATCGGCTAATCTGGTGAAGCTGGACGTGCTGATCAACGGCGACAAGGTCGACGCTCTGGCGCTGATCGTGCACCGTGACAACTCGCACTACAAAGGTCGCCAGTTGACCGAAAAGATGAAAGAACTGATTCCTCGTCAGATGTTCGACGTGGCGATTCAGGCCGCCATTGGCGGTCAGATCGTGGCACGGACAACCGTCAAGGCGCTCAGAAAGAACGTATTGGCCAAGTGCTACGGCGGTGACGTTAGCCGTAAGAAAAAACTGCTTGAAAAGCAGAAGGCCGGTAAAAAACGCATGAAGCAGGTCGGCAACGTGGAAATTCCACAAGAAGCCTTCCTTGCAGTGCTCAGGTTGGATAGTTAGGTCCTATGTCACTAAATTTCCCGCTGTTGCTGGTCATCGCCGTGTTCGTCTGCGGCCTGTTGGCGTTGCTTGATCTGTTGATCCTTGCACCGCGTCGGCGTGCCGCCATTGCCTCTTATCAGGGCAGTGTCGGTCAGCCAGATGTCGTGGTGGTCGAGAAACTCAACAAAGAGCCGCTGCTGGTTGAATACGGCAAGTCGTTCTTCCCGGTGTTGTTCATCGTGCTGGTGCTGCGTTCGTTCCTCGTGGAACCGTTCCAGATCCCGTCCGGTTCGATGAAGCCAACCCTGGACGTCGGCGACTTCATTCTGGTGAACAAGTTTTCTTACGGGATCCGCCTGCCGGTGATCGACAAGAAAATCATCGAAGTCGGTGACCCACAGCGTGGCGATGTCATGGTGTTCCGCTACCCGAGCGACCCGAACGTCAACTACATCAAGCGTGTAGTTGGTCTGCCGGGCGACACGATTCGCTACACCGCTGACAAGCATCTGTTCGTCAACGGCGAGTCGATTGCCGAGCAGATGATCGGCTCCGAGCCGGGCACCCTGGGCAGTGCAGAACTCTATAAGGAAAAACTCGGTGCTGCCGAGCACCTGATCCGCAAGGAAATGAGCCGCTATCGCGCCACCCCGGATCGTTCGTGGACAGTGCCTGCCGGGCACTACTTCATGATGGGCGACAACCGCGACAACTCGAACGACAGTCGCTACTGGGATGATCCAAAGATTCCCAAGGATCTGCTGGGCATGGTTCCCGACCAGAATATCGTCGGCAAGGCCTTCGCGGTCTGGATGAGCTGGCCGGAACCGAAACTCAGTCACCTGCCGAATTTCTCGCGGGTTGGCCTGATCAAGTAATCACACACGGCGCTGTTGAACACAGCGCCGAATGCATTTCTGGCGTCGACACAATCGGCTCCGGGGCATGAAGCCAACGATATTCAGGATGTAATTTTTGAACACAGCGTTAATTGTCCCAGGCCCGCGCCGTATCCCGGCGATGGCGGTGGAATCCAGCTTTGAACACAGCGTGGGTAAACCGTGAGCGCCTCATTAAGCCGTCTCGAGCGACAGCTCGGTTACACCTTCAAGGATCAGGAGCTGATGCTGCTGGCCCTGACGCACCGCAGTTTTGCCGGGCGCAACAACGAACGCCTGGAATTCCTCGGCGATGCCATCCTTAACTTCGTCGCTGGCGAGGCGCTGTTCGATCGCTTCCCGCTGGCCCGCGAAGGCCAACTGTCGCGTTTGCGCGCACGTCTGGTGAAAGGTGAGACGCTGGCCGTACTGGCACGCGGTTTCGACCTTGGCGACTACTTGCGACTGGGTTCCGGTGAACTGAAGAGCGGCGGTTTCCGTCGTGAATCGATTCTGGCCGATGCCCTCGAAGCCCTGATCGGCGCGATCTACCTCGATGCCGGTATGGACATGGCGCGCGAACGCGTCCTGGCCTGGCTCGCTGGCGAGTTCGAAGGTCTGACCCTGGTCGACACCAACAAGGATCCGAAAACCCGTCTGCAGGAACACCTGCAATCGCGCGGTTGCGATTTGCCACGCTACGAAGTGGTGGATATCCAGGGCGAGCCGCACTGCCGAACCTTCTTCGTCGAGTGCGAAGTTGTCTTACTGAATGAAAAAAGCCGAGGTCAGGGTGTCAGCCGTCGTATTGCCGAACAGGTAGCGGCCGCTGCAGCACTGATTGCCCTGGGCGTGGAGAATGGCAATGACTGATACAAACGCAACTCGCTGTGGCTATGTTGCCATCGTCGGCCGTCCCAACGTCGGTAAGTCGACGCTGCTGAACCACATCCTCGGCCAGAAGCTCGCGATCACTTCGCGCAAGCCGCAGACCACTCGCCACAACATGCTCGGGATCAAAACCGAGGGTGACGTGCAAGCGATCTACGTCGACACCCCGGGCATGCACAAGGGTGGCGAAAAGGCCCTGAACCGTTACATGAACAAAACCGCTTCGGCCGCGTTGAAAGACGTCGACGTGGTGATCTTCGTCGTTGACCGCACCAAGTGGACCGATGAAGACCAGATGGTGCTGGAACGCGTGCAGTACGTGACCGGCCCGCTGATCGTCGCGCTGAACAAGACCGATCGCATCGAAGACAAAGCCGAGCTGATGCCGCACCTGAGCTGGTTGCAGGAACAACTGCCGAACGCGCAGATCATTCCGATTTCCGCACAGCACGGGCACAACCTCGACGCGCTGGAAAAAGTCATCGCCGATCACCTGCCGGAGAACGATCACTTCTTCCCGGAAGACCAGATCACCGACCGCAGCAGCCGTTTCCTCGCCGCCGAACTGGTGCGCGAGAAAATCATGCGCCAGATGGGCGCCGAGCTGCCGTACCAGATCACCGTCGAGATCGAAGAGTTCAAGCAGCAGGGCAAAACCCTGCACATCCACGCCTTGATCCTCGTTGAGCGTGACGGTCAGAAGAAGATCATCATTGGCGACAAGGGCGAGCGCATCAAACGCATCGGCACCGAAGCGCGCAAGGACATGGAGCTGCTGTTCGACTCCAAGATCATGCTCAACCTGTGGGTGAAGGTGAAGGGCGGCTGGTCCGACGACGAGCGCGCGCTGCGTTCGCTGGGTTACGGCGACCTGTAAGCGATTCGAAGATCAAAAGATCGCAGCCTTCGGCAGCTCCTACATGACGTACACCTGTAGGAGCTGCCGAAGGCTGCGATCTTTTTTGCAATCCCTGATCGGGAAACAACGTTTATGTCGCAAACCCCGCCTCCCGCCCAACCCGCCTACGTCCTGCACTCTCGCGCCTATCGCGAAACCAGTGCCTTGGTGGATTTCCTCACGCCGCAAGGTCGGCTGCGGGCAGTGTTGCGCAGTGCGCGGGGCAAGGCCGGGACGTTGGCGCGGCCGTTCGTCTCGCTGGAAGTCGAGTTCCGTGGCAAGGGCGAGCTGAAGAATGTCGGGCGCATGGAAAGTGCTGGCACCTCGGCTTGGCTCAACGGTGAGGCGCTGTTCAGTGGACTCTATCTCAATGAACTGCTGATCCGCTTGCTCCCCGCCGAAGACCCGCATCCGGGCGTTTTCGATCACTACGCCGCGACCTTGCTGGCGTTGGCCGAAGGCCGTCCGCTGGAGCCGCTGCTGCGTTCCTTCGAATGGCGTTTGCTGGACGATCTCGGTTATGGCTTCTCGCTGAACACCGATATCCACGGCGAATCGATAGCCGAAGACGGCCTCTATCGCCTGCAAGTGGATGCCGGCCTGGAGCGCGTTTTTCTGCTGCAACCCGGCCTGTTCAACGGCGTCGAATTACTGGCCATGGCCGAAGCCGACTGGACTGCACCGGGCGCACTGTCCGCAGCCAAGCGCCTGATGCGCCAGGCCCTCGCCGTTCACTTGGGCGGCCGTCCTCTCGTTAGTCGCGAGCTGTTTCGCAAGCCCTAGCCCCGTGTATGCTGTGCGCCGAATCTTTTTCTTCAGGAGCGCGCACCCGTGACCACCAGCAATCGCATTCTTCTTGGCGTGAACATCGACCACGTCGCCACCCTGCGTCAGGCCCGTGGTACGCGCTACCCGGATCCGGTCAAGGCTGCGCTGGACGCGGAAGAGGCGGGCGCTGATGGCATTACTGTTCACCTGCGTGAAGACCGCCGGCACATTCAGGAGCGCGACGTACTGCTGCTCAAGGATGTGCTGCAAACCCGCATGAACTTCGAAATGGGCATCACCGAAGAAATGATGGCGTTCGCTGAGCGCATTCGTCCGGCGCACATCTGCCTGGTGCCGGAAACCCGTCAGGAACTGACCACTGAAGGTGGTCTGGATGTAGCGGGGCAGGAAGAACGGATCAAGGCTGCGGTTGAGCGTCTGTCGAAGATTGGCAGCGAAGTGTCGCTGTTCATCGATGCTGATGAGCGGCAGATTGCGGCGTCGAAGCGCGTTGGCGCACCGGCGATCGAGCTGCACACCGGGCGTTATGCCGATGCTGAAACCCCGACGGAAGTGGCTGAGGAGCTGAAGCGCGTTGCGGATGGCGTGGCGTTTGGTTTGGCGCAGGGGCTGATCGTCAATGCCGGTCATGGCCTGCACTATCACAACGTTGAGGCGGTGGCGGCGATCAAGGGGATCAACGAGCTCAACATCGGCCATGCGCTGGTGGCGCATGCGTTGTTCGTCGGCTTCAAGTCCGCTGTGTCCGAGATGAAAGCGCTGATTCTGACTGCAGCTCTGAAGGGTTAAGATCAAGAGATCGCAGCCTTCGGCAGCTCCTACAGGTGTACACATAACCCTGTAGGAGCTGCCGAAGGCTGCGATCTTTTGCTTTTAAAGCGGGGCAGGTTCTTGAGCGGGTTTTGACTTGTCGATGCCAGGCACATGCAGATTGCCCTCAGCCACTTGATCACCCTCAAGCTGCGGCTGCGTCACCCAGGTCAGAATGTCGTAATAACGACGAATGTTCGCCACGAAATGCACCGGCTCGCCGCCACGGGCGTAGCCATAGCGGGTTTTGCTGTACCACTGTTTCTGCGCCAGACGCGGCAGGATCTTCTTCACGTCCAGCCACTTGTCCGGGTTCAAACCTTCTTTGGCGGTCAGTTTGCGCGCGTCATCGAGGTGGCCGCTGCCGACGTTGTACGCCGCGAGGGCGAACCACGTGCGATCCGGTTCCTTGATCGAATCGTCGAGCTGATCCTTCATATAAGCCAGGTACTTGGCGCCGCCCATGATGCTCTGTTTCGGATCAAGTCGGTTCGACACGCCCATCGCCTGCGCGGTGTTCTGCGTCAGCATCATCAGCCCGCGCACACCGGTTTTCGAGGTGACCGTCGGCTGCCACAGCGATTCCTGATAACCGATCGCCGCCAGCAGGCGCCAGTCGACTTTCTCTTTCTTCGCGTAATTCTTGAAGTGCTGTTCGTACTTCGGCAGGCGCTGCTGCAAGTGCTGGGCGAAGGTGGTCGCGCCCATGTAACCGAGTACGTCAACGTGGCCGTAGTAGCGATCTTTCAAGCGTTGCAGGGTGCCATTCTTTTGCACCTTGTCCAGATACGCATTGATCTCGTTGAGCAGGCTGTTGTCTTCGCCCGGGGCCACGGCCCAGCTCTGGTTGCTGGCATCGCCAAGGTCGAAGGCGACGCGGATGTTGGTGAAGTACACCTGGTTCATCGCCACTTCGTTGGAATCGACGAGGGTCAGGTCGATCTGGCCTTCATCGACCATGCGCAGCAGATCGACCACTTCAACCGCGTCGGATTCTTCGTATTCAATGCCGGGGAATTTCTTTTTCAGCTCCGCCAGTTGCTCGGCGTGGGTGCTGCCCTTGAGCACCATGATCTTCTTGCCGACCAGATCGCCGGCGTCGGTAGGGCGCGACTGGCCGTTGCGATAAATGATCTGCGGGGTGACTTCTAAATAAGAGTGGGAGAAACGCACCTGTTGCTTGCGCTGCTCGCTGCTGACCAGACCGGCGGCGGCGAGTACCGGGCCGTTGGGTTTGCCGATCTGATTGAAAAGGTCATCGAGGTTGTCAGCGGTCTCGATCTTCAGCTCGACACCCAAATCGTCGGCGAAACGCTTCACCAGCTCGTATTCGAAGCCGGTTTCACCGCTGCGATCCTGAAAGTAGGTGGCGGGGCTGTTGCGTGTAATCACGCGCAGCACACCATCCTCCTTTATGCGCTCCAGCGTGTTGGGTTTATCAACACAGCCACTGAGCATCAGGAAGAGTCCGGTTGCGATCAGCCATTTGGCGTACCGCGGACGCAAAGCCGTTGGGAAAAACATGTGCGCAGTATACGCAAACGGCCACTGGCGCCATATCTCGACAGTGCAGGATGACTCTGCTGGCCGTCACAAAACCGCACGAAACCCAGCAGGAACGGGGCTTCGCGGGTTTTTGTTACAGTAAAAATAAGCAGGCCTCAAACCGCCGATTTACCTGACTCCGGAGTCGGAAACACAGATTGATACCCGAGTGCAACCGTGCGTAGCGTTTCGGGTGATGTTGAGGGCGGTTTAGGCTAGAATGCACGGCCTCAAAGCACACCCCTTCCCGAGGCTGTCCCGAAGATGTTGATCCTGCGCGGCGCTCCTGCCCTTTCTGCCTTTCGCCACAGCACACTCCGTGAGCAACTGAGCCCGGAGGGTCCCGCTGGCAGTGGCCTGGAGGC
>NZ_JBIVMX010000116.1:0-7929 GCF_044753305.1 Pseudomonas sp. NPDC088429
TTCAGGCCCCAGGCGGCTTATTTAGCGACCGATGGGATCTCGTGGTACATGTTGAAGATTTCGAGTTCTTCCATGGCCCGCGATTCGATGCAGTTCTGGTAGGCGTGGGTGTGGATCGCCTCTTCGAACGCCTGGCGCAGGATGTACTGGCGGCATTCCGGGTTGGTGATCACGCGGTACACGGCCAGTACCAGGTTGTTGGCAACCAGGGAGTCGGCGGTCACGGCGCGGGCTTCGATCGCGGCGGCACCGCCAGCGTTATCGAGGCGATCCATGTTGGCTTCAGTAGCGTGGCCGGCGTTGGCGCCTTTCACTGCTGCTACTTCACTGTCTTCTTTGTCGAATTCGTCCCAGCTCAGCATGACGTGTCGTCTCCTGCGTGAGGGCCTGTCGCCCGTGTGAAACCTGATTGGTTGGTTTTTCACACGGTCGTACAGACCGCGTTGGATCTTAAGGAATCGTTTTTTGCAGCTATACGCAGGCAATAAAACAGAATTTTTTCCGGGTTTCCGAGAGCCTCTGACGGGCGCAATCAGCGTTGAACACTGCTGCGGGGCTTCAGAATGGCTTTTGATCCCTGTAAGGGAATATTGCTAACCCGACTAGGGCGGCATTATAGGGAAAAAAATGAGGTCGTGGGGGAGGGCGAAAGCGCGCAGGGCGGTCGATCAGGAAGGGGATTTCTGTCGGAGCGAGGCTTTACAGGGCTTTCGCTGGGATTGGCCCCTGAGAATTTTTTTTGATTAAATTTTTCGTCGGGCTTTGGTTGCTCAAGAAATGAGCAAAAAACCGCGTTTTTCACTATATCTTGTGTTTTGCAACCCTTTTGACCGACTCCAGACACAACTGAGCCCGACCGAAGCCGGGCTGGAATCGACCCTCAATGAAGCGCTGAGAGATCCAATTCGGTGCAGTCTGAAATCATCAATTGGTGCAGCCGTTGCCCATCACGCTGTAACGCAGGATGTGGCGCTGGCCGGTGGAGTCGTCGTATTCCATTTTCATTGGCACAACTTCGCAGACATTCGGAACTTCGCTCATCGATACAACGTTGGCGATGTCCAGGTGGGTCGAGTAAGTGTATTCCTCGATGGCCGGTTTTTGCTGGGCGACATCAGTCGGGACCTCGTTTGCCATGGCGGTTGCGCACAGACTGCTGAGGGCCAGAACCAATAAAGCTTTCATTTCAAATTTACCTTTTTGAGGTCGAGTGGGGTCACGCAACCTTTTTAGGGTTGCGTGTGGAACTTCATCGTTTGCGGTTGTTACTTGAGAGCTGGATTAACGGCCTTCGTGGGGGCTGTAACGTTGTTAATCGCGTTTGCCTTGTCGGCGAGGTGAATTCTAGGGAGGTGGGGTGGGGGTAAACAGACCGGGTTTTGATAAACACTTTTCACATATTTGGTAACAATCCCCCAAAAAACACCTCAATCCCCCCGTAGGAGCTGCCGAAGGCTGCGATCTTTTGACTTTGATTTTTAGAGGCAAGGTCAAAAGATCGCAGCCTTCGGCAGCTCCTACACGGGCCATCGTGGGTGGGCGAGGGGTTGTTACTACCATCGTCGAATGGTTCTATGGGGCCGGCCCCGTTACAACAGGGTCATACAAAAACAACTATTACACCGAGGTAAGAAAGATGAGTGCGGCTTCTCTGTATCCCGTTCGTCCCGAGGTTTTGGCTAACACGCTGACTGACGAGGCGACCTACAAAGCCATGTACCAGCAGTCGGTCGTCAACCCTGACGGCTTCTGGCGTGAGCAAGCCAAGCGCCTCGACTGGATCAAGCCTTTCACCACGGTGAAACAGACTTCTTTCGACGATCACCACGTCGACATCAAATGGTTTGCCGACGGCACCCTGAACGTTTCCTACAACTGCCTCGACCGTCATCTGGCCGAGCGCGGCGATCAAGTGGCGATCATCTGGGAAGGCGACGATCCTTCCGAGAGCCGCAACATCACCTACCGCGAACTGCACGAACAAGTGTGCAAACTCGCCAACGCCCTGCGTGGACAGGACGTGCACCGCGGCGACGTGGTGACCATTTATATGCCGATGATTCCCGAAGCCGTGGTCGCCATGCTGGCCTGCACCCGGATCGGCGCGATTCACTCGGTGGTGTTCGGTGGTTTCTCGCCGGAAGCTCTGGCCGGTCGCATCATCGACTGCAAATCGAAAGTGGTGATCACCGCTGACGAAGGCATCCGTGCCGGCAAGAAAATCTCCCTCAAGGCCAACGTCGACGACGCGCTGACCAACCCGGAAACCAGCAGCATCCAGAAAGTCATCGTCTGCAAGCGCACCGGTGGCGACATCAAGTGGAACCAGCATCGCGACATCTGGTACGAAGACCTGATGAAAGTGGCGGGCACCGTTTGCGCGCCGAAAGAAATGGGCGCTGAAGAAGCACTGTTCATCCTTTATACCTCCGGCTCGACCGGCAAGCCGAAGGGCGTGCAGCACACCACTGGCGGTTATTTGCTGTACGCGGCAATGACCCACGAGCGCGTGTTCGACTACCGTCCGGGCGAAGTTTATTGGTGTACCGCCGACGTCGGCTGGGTCACCGGCCACAGCTACATCGTCTACGGCCCGCTGGCCAACGGCGCGACCACGCTGCTGTTCGAAGGCGTGCCGAACTATCCGGACATCACCCGGGTGGCGAAGATCATCGACAAGCACAAGGTCAACATCCTCTACACCGCACCGACCGCGATCCGCGCGATGATGGCCTCGGGTCAGGCTGCGGTTGAAGGCGCGGATGGCAGCAGTCTGCGTCTGCTCGGTTCGGTCGGTGAGCCGATCAACCCGGAAGCCTGGGATTGGTACTACAAGAATGTCGGCAAGTCGCGTTGCCCGATCGTTGATACCTGGTGGCAGACCGAGACTGGCGGCAACATGATGAGCCCGCTGCCGGGGGCGCATGCGCTGAAGCCGGGTTCGGCGGCGCGTCCGTTCTTCGGTGTGGTGCCGGCGCTGGTCGACAACCTCGGTAACATTATTGAGGGCGAGGCTGAAGGCAATCTGGTGATTCTCGATTCGTGGCCAGGTCAGGCGCGCACGCTGTATGGCGATCACGATCGTTTCGTTGATACCTACTTCAAGACTTTCCGTGGCATGTACTTCACCGGTGACGGCGCGCGCCGTGATGCTGATGGTTATTACTGGATCACCGGGCGTGTCGATGACGTGCTCAACGTGTCCGGTCACCGTATGGGTACGGCCGAGATCGAGAGCGCGATGGTTGCGCATCCGAAAGTTGCTGAGGCGGCGGTGGTTGGGGTTCCGCATGACATCAAAGGGCAGGGCATTTATGTCTATGTCACGTTGAAAAATGGCGAGGAGCCGACCGAGCAGCTGCGTCTGGAGCTGAAGAACTGGGTGCGCAAAGAGATCGGGCCGATCGCTTCGCCGGACGTGATCCAGTGGGCACCGGGGCTGCCGAAGACGCGTTCGGGCAAGATCATGCGCCGCATTCTGCGCAAGATTGCCACGGCGGAATATGACGGGTTGGGGGATATCTCGACGCTGGCGGATCCGGGTGTGGTGCAGCATTTGATTGATACGCATAAGACGATGAATGTGGCTTAAGCGGTAGATGCTTAGGAGCCCTGTCCGGTGAATGCCGGGCGGGGCTTTTTTGTGTCTGTAGGGTTTGTAGCGGTCATGCCGGCCCCTTCGCGAGCAGGCTCACTCCTACAGGGATCGCATTCCACCTGAAGAAACGCGATCAACTGTAGGAGTGAGCCTGCTCGCGATCTGATCGTTCCCACGCTCTGCGTGGGAATGCAGCAAGGGACGCTCTGCGTCCCAGAAGCCGACGCAGAGCGTCGAGGGAGGCATTCCCACGCAGAGCGTGGGAACGATCAGCGGCCCAGCCAATAATTATCGACCAGAGCCGTAAGCCCTTTCCTACTGTTACCCGCCGCCCTCCACGTAACCGAATGTGTAACCGCCCGCCCCGGAGCGGGGCATTGGGAAACGCATCGCCCCGTTTTAGAGCCTCCAAACCCCCGGTGAAAAATAAGACACAACGCTGCGCTTGCCGGATTAGAAGGGTTTGCGAATAATAGGCCCGCAATTTGCAGCATAGATCGGTTCACTGTCTTTCGCTCTTGCATGAATTTGCAAGGCTGTCAACGTGCTCAAGCGGGTTTCTCTGTGCATCTGTAATTAGTTGTCGCATTGAAGAAATATCGGCTTCGGGCCTGTCGTTAGAATGCCGATCACTCGCTCATCGTGGCTGATGTTGAAATCTCTCCAGGTTTCAATGGGAAATTTCCCACCGATGCAGCAACCGATTTCCCGATTCACCCATTCGCATATTGGGCTGTCGCTCACTCTGCCGTTTTTGCCCTTTACCGATGGAGTCCCAAGATGAAGAAACTTGTGCTGCTTGGCGCCCTGGCACTGTCCGTGCTGTCGCTGAATTCCTTCGCTGACGAAAAACCTCTGAAAATCGGTATCGAAGCGGCTTACCCTCCGTTCGCTTCGAAAGCACCGGACGGCAGCATCGTTGGTTTCGACTACGACATCGGCAACGCTCTCTGCGAGCAGATGCAGGTCAAGTGTGTGTGGGTCGAGCAAGAGTTCGACGGTCTGATCCCGGCACTGAAAGTGCGCAAGATCGACGCGATTCTGTCGTCCATGTCGATCACCGAAGATCGCAAGAAGTCAGTCGACTTCACCAACAAGTACTACAACACCCCGGCACGTCTGGTCATGAAGGCCGGTACTCAGGTCAGCGAAGGTCTGGCTGAGCTGAAGGGCAAGAACATCGGCGTACAACGTGGTTCGATCCACGAACGTTTCGCCCGCGAAGTGCTGGCTCCACTGGGTGCCGAGATCAAGCCGTACGGCTCGCAGAACGAAATCTACCTCGACGTGGCTGCCGGTCGCCTCGACGGTACCGTGGCTGACGCAACCCTGCTGGACGACGGTTTCCTGAAAACCGACGCCGGTAAAGGCTTCGCGTTCGTCGGTCCTGCGTTCACCGACGTCAAATACTTCGGCGACGGCGTAGGCATCGCTGTTCGTAAGGGCGACGCCCTGAAAGACAAGATCAACGCTGCCATCGCGGCCATCCGCGAAAACGGCAAATACAAAGCAATCCAGGACAAGTACTTCGCCTTCGATATCTACGGCAAGTAACACGTCTCTGCGACAAGTCCGAAATGGCGCAAGCAACAGGATCTCTGAGGTTTGCGCCATTTTTTCATCCCAACTTTCGAGGACCTGAATCATGTTGAAAGGCTACGGGGCTGTCATCCTCGATGGCGCATGGCTGACGCTTCAGCTCGCCTTGTCGTCCATGGCTCTGGCCATCGTTCTCGGGCTGATCGGTGTCGCGTTGCGCCTGTCGCCAGTGCGCTGGCTGGCCTGGCTGGGCGATCTGTATTCCACGGTTATTCGCGGGATTCCCGATCTGGTGCTGATCCTGCTGATCTTTTACGGCGGTCAGGACTTGCTCAACCGCGTTGCGCCGCTGCTCGGCTTCAACGATTACATCGACCTGAATCCGCTGGCCGCCGGTATCGGCACCCTCGGTTTCATCTTCGGTGCGTACCTGTCGGAAACCTTCCGTGGCGCGTTCATGGCGATCCCGAAGGGTCAGGCCGAAGCCGGCATGGCGTACGGCATGAGCAGTTTTCAGGTGTTCTTCCGGGTGATGGTGCCGCAGATGATTCGTCTGGCGATTCCGGGTTTCACCAACAACTGGCTGGTACTGACCAAGGCCACCGCGCTGATTTCCGTGGTCGGTCTGCAAGACATGATGTTCAAGGCCAAGCAGGCGGCAGATGCCACCCGCGAGCCTTTCACCTTCTTCCTCGCAGTGGCGGCGATGTACCTGGTGATCACCAGCGTCTCGTTGCTGGCATTGCGTCAACTTGAGAAGCGCTACTCGGTAGGCGTAAGGGCGGCTGATCTATGATCTTCGACTACAACGTCATTTGGGAGGCGATGCCGCTGTACCTCGGCGGGCTGTTGACCACCCTCAAATTGCTCGCGCTCTCGCTGTTTTTCGGTCTGCTGGCGGCACTGCCGCTGGGCCTGATGCGCGTCTCGAAGAACCCGGTGGTCAACGGCGCCGCGTGGCTTTACACCTACGTGATCCGTGGCACGCCGATGCTGGTGCAACTGTTTCTGATCTACTACGGTCTGGCGCAGTTCGAAGCGGTACGCGAAAGCTACTTGTGGCCATGGCTGTCCAGCGCAACGTTCTGCGCGTGCCTGGCCTTCGCGGTCAACACCAGCGCCTACACCGCTGAAATCATCGCCGGCAGCCTCAAAGCCACGCCGAACGGTGAGATCGAAGCGGCGAAAGCCATGGGCATGTCGCGCTTCAAACTGTACAAACGCATTCTGCTGCCATCGGCCCTGCGCCGGGCACTGCCGCAGTACAGCAACGAAGTGATCATGATGCTGCAGACCACCAGTCTGGCGTCCATCGTGACCTTGATCGACATTACCGGCGCGGCCCGTACCGTCAACGCGCAGTACTATCTACCGTTCGAGGCGTACATCACCGCTGGCGTTTTCTACCTCTGCCTGACGTTCATTCTGGTCAAGCTGTTCAAGCTGGCCGAGCGTCGCTGGTTGAGCTACCTCGCGCCGCGGAAGCATTGATATGGAACGCATCGACCACGTTTTGCCGTGGAGCCATCTAGGCAGCGAGCGCAAGATTTCCGTATTCCGCTTCGGACACGGCGAGCGCAAGGCCTACATTCAGGCCAGCCTGCACGCTGATGAATTGCCGGGTATGCGCACTGCTTGGGAGCTGAAAAAGCGCCTCAGCGAACTCGAAGCCAAAGGCTTGCTCAACGGTGTCATCGAACTGGTACCGGTCGCCAACCCGTTGGGTCTCGGGCAATTGCTGCAAGGCAATCATCAGGGCCGTTTCGAGGCGGGCAGCGGCAAGAATTTCAACCGTGATTTCGTCGAGCTGAGCGCGCCGGTTGCGGCCGCTTTGGCTGACAGTCTCGGTGATGATCCGCACGCCAATGTGCGTCTGATTCGTCAGGCGATGGCCGATCATCTGGCCGCATTGCCGGAGGCGAGCAGCCAGTTGCAAGGCATGCAGCGCGTGTTGCTCAGCCATGCCTGCACCGCCGATGTGGTGCTCGATCTGCATTGCGATGCCGAGGCCGCGCTGCACATGTATGCGTTGCCGCAGCACTGGCCACAGTGGCGTTCGCTGGCCGCGCACCTGAATGTGCGTGTGGGTTTGCTCGCGGAAGATTCCGGTGGCAGCTCGTTCGATGAGGCTTGCTCGTTGCCGTGGTTGCGTCTGTCGCGTCAGTTCCCCGATGCGCAGATACCGCTGGCGTGCCTGGCGACGACGATTGAGCTGGGCGGTCAGGCCGACACCGGTCGCGCGGAGGCCGAGGCGTATGCTGAAGGCATTCTGGCGTTCCTCGCCGAGCAAGGTTTGATCACCGGCGAGTGGCCGAATCCTGCGCACGAAGCGTGCGAAGGCATGCCGTTCGAAGGCACCGAATTGCTCCTCGCACCGCACCCCGGCGTCGTAAGTTTTCTGCGCAAGCCCGGCGAGTGGGTCGAGGCGGGCGACGAGATTTTTGAAGTGATTGATCCTGTGTCCGATCGGGTCAGCACGGTGTGTGCTGGTACCTCCGGGGTGCTGTTTGCCATTGAACGGCTGCGCTATGCCCAACCCGGTTTCTGGCTGGCCAAGGTGGCGGGGCGCGAAGCGCTGCGTCACGGGCGCTTGCTCAACGACTGACTGACTGTTTCTGTGAGAACCGACCGCATGTACAAACTTGAAGTCCAAGACCTGCATAAACGCTATGGCAGTCACGAAGTGCTCAAGGGCGTGTCCCTGAAAGCGGCAGCTGGCGATGTGATCAGCATCATCGGCTCCAGTGGCTCCGGCAAAAGTACTTTCCTGCGCTGCATCAACCTGCTCGAGC
>NZ_JBIVMX010000117.1:0-7800 GCF_044753305.1 Pseudomonas sp. NPDC088429
AAAGGTGCGGTAAGAGCGCACCGCACGTCTGGCAACAGTTCGTGGCTAGGTAAACCCCACGTGGAGCAAGACCAACTAGGGTCCCAAGGCGTGGCCCGCGCTGGGACCGGGTAGGTTGCTAAAGATGTCCAGTGATGGCCATCGTAGACGAATGACTGTTCAAGACAGAACCCGGCTTACAGATCGACTCTCCACCTTTTTCTTTCCCTGCTTGAATCAATAGCAACAGGGCTGTGTAATATCAGCAGACCTGCTCTGAAAGTCCGGCAGCGGCAAACGCAGTAATAGCCATTTCCCACCGTGCTTCAATCAACAGCAGAAGCGCTTTTGTAATACCGAAAAAATCTTACTCTTAACAAATTACTTTAACTTCCGAGCGCAGCTTCCAGTGCTGCATCAAGTTATTGGTCAAAACTATCCGCCAATTTGTCGTTACCCCTCCTTTTATGTTCCTAAATCTCCGTTCTGTAAGGGTTTTCCTTTACTCCGCGCCTTGACGGTGTGGTGGGCGCATTCCTATAGTGTGCGCAAGTGGCGGAAAGTGGCATGAAGTGGGTTTTTTGAGCTCAAAACGATAAAAATTGGAGAAACGCTGACGTGTTTCGCGGAGCTAACGCTATCAGTCTCGATGCAAAGGGCCGTCTCGCTATGCCGAGCCGGTACCGCGACGAGCTCGTTTCGCGTAGTTCCGGCCAATTGATCGTGACCATTGATGCCGTTGATCCATGCCTGTGTGTCTATCCGCTCGATGAGTGGGAAATTATTGAAACCAAGTTGCGCGCACTTCCTTCGCTTCGCGAAGAGAACCGTCGCCTGCAACGTTTATTGATTGGTAATGCCGTCGATCTCGAACTCGATGGCAGTGGTCGTTTTCTGGTTCCACCGCGTCTGCGCGAATACGCCAAGCTCGATAAGCGCGCGATGCTGGTAGGCCAACTGAACAAGTTCCAATTGTGGGACGAGGATGCATGGGACGCGGTATCTGCCGCTGACCTTGCTGCTATTCAACAACCGGGCGCCATGCCTGATGAACTGCGTGATTTGATCCTGTGACTATTGATAGCGGCTTTAACCACATCACCGTACTGCTCGACGAAGCCGTGGAGGCTCTCGCCGTACGTCCTGATGGATGCTATCTGGACGGTACGTTCGGTCGCGGCGGACACAGCCGGCTGATCCTCAGCCAGCTCGGAACAGATGGTCGTCTCATCGGATTCGACAAAGATCCACAAGCGATTGCCACCGGGCAAACGCTAGCGGCCGAAGACGGCCGCTTTGTCGTTGTGCAGCGCAGCTTTGCCGAGCTCGGTTCGGTGGTTGCCGAACAGGGTCTGAGCGGCAAGGTCAGCGGCATTCTGCTCGACCTCGGCGTCTCTTCGCCGCAGCTCGACGACGCTGAACGCGGCTTCAGTTTCCTCAACGACGGTCCGCTGGACATGCGCATGGATCCGTCCCGTGGCATCAGCGCTGCCGAATTCGTCAACACCGCACCGGCCGAAGAAATCGCCCGGGTGTTCAAGGAATACGGCGAAGAACGTTTCTCCGGTCGCATGGCTCGCGCCGTTGCCGAACGTCGCGATATCAAACCGTTCGAGCGCACCGCCGATCTGGCCGAAGTGCTCAAGGTCGCCAACCCGGCGTGGGAAAAGGGTAAAAACCCGGCCACCCGTGCGTTCCAGGGTTTGCGCATTCACGTCAACAACGAACTGGGCGATCTGGAAGCCGGCCTCGAAGCCGCGCTGGACGCACTGGAAATCGGTGGGCGTCTGGTGGTAATCAGCTTCCACTCGCTGGAAGACCGCATCGTCAAACTCTTCATGCGCAAACTGGTGAAAGGCGAAGCCGACAACCTGCCGCGCAACCTGCCGGTTCGTCACGTAGCGTTCGAGCCGAAAATCAAAGTCCATGGCAAAGCGCAGACGGCCTCCGACGCCGAACTCAAAGCCAACCCACGTTCCCGTAGCGCCGTCATGCGCGTCGCGGAGAAGTTGCGGTGAGCAAGCTTTTCGCCAAGCCATTGCCTGGCGGCAGCTTTCTGATGCTGCTGCTGTTTATCGGCGTGCTCGTGTCGGCCATCGGCGTGTCTTACAGCGCGCACTGGAACCGCCAGTTGCTCAACAATCTTTATAACGAACTCAGCGTGCGCGACAAGGCGCAGGCCGAGTGGGGCCGTTTGATTCTTGAACAAAGCACCTGGACCGCGCACAGCCGGATCGAAGTGCTGGCCAGCGAACAATTGAAAATGCACATTCCGGGCGCGGCTGACGTGAAGATGGTGGCGCCATGATGAAACTCGAAGGCGCACTCTTCCCGTGGCGCTTCCGCCTGATGGTGGCGCTGCTCGGCATAATGGTTGCGGCGATCTGCTGGCGCATCATCGACCTGCAAGTGGTTGACCGTGACTTCCTCAAAGGTCAGGGCGACGCACGCAGTCTGCGTCACATCCCGATTCCGGCTCACCGTGGTCTGATCACCGACCGTAACGGCGAGCCTTTGGCCGTCAGTACGCCGGTGACCACCCTGTGGGCCAACGCCAAGGAAATGCAGTCGGCCAAAGAGAAATGGCCGGCACTGGCGGCAGCCCTGGGGCAGGATCCGAAAGCCCTGACCGAGCGTCTCGAAGCTCAGGCCAACAAAGAATTCATCTACCTGGTGCGCGGGCTGACCCCCGAGCAGGGCCAGGCTGTGCTTGATCTGAAAGTGCCAGGCGTTTACGGCATCGAAGAATTCCGCCGCTTCTATCCGGCCGGTGAAGTCACTGCGCACATGGTTGGCTTTACCGACATCGACGACCACGGTCGTGAAGGCGTCGAACTCGCCTACGACGAGTGGCTCGCCGGTGTGCCGGGCAAACGGCAGGTCATCAAGGATCGGCGCGGTCGGCTGATCAAGGATGTCCAGGTCACCAAAAACGCCAAGGCCGGCAAGCCCTTGGCGTTGTCCATTGACCTGCGTCTGCAATACCTGGCCAACCGCGAGTTGCGTAACGCAATCATCGAAAACGGCGCCAAGGCCGGCAGTCTGGTGATCATGGACGTGAAGACCGGCGAGATCCTCGCCATGGTCAACCAGCCGACCTACAACCCGAACAACCGTCGCAACCTGCAACCGGCAATGATGCGTAACCGCGCGATGATCGACGTGTTCGAGCCGGGTTCGACCATGAAAGCCATCTCGATGAGCGCCGCGATCGAATCCGGCCGCTGGAAACCGACCGACACCGTTGAGGTGTATCCGGGTACTTTGCAGATTGGCAAGTACACCATCAAAGACGTTTCGAGAACCGAAGGCCCGGTGCTGGACATGACCGGCATCCTGATCAATTCCAGTAACGTCGGCATGAGTAAGGTCGCGTTCGATATCGGCGGCGAAACCATTTATCGCCTCGCGCAGAAAGTCGGCCTCGGCCAGGACACCGGCCTCGGCTTCCCGGGCGAGCGCGTCGGCAACCTGCCGAATTATCGCGAGTGGCGCAAGGCTGAAACCGCAACCCTGTCTTACGGCTACGGTATTTCCGTGACCGCGATTCAGTTGGTGCACGCGTTCTCGGCACTGGCCAACAACGGTCGTCTCGCGCCGCTGACCCTGATCAAAACCGACAAGCCGCCGCAGACCACGCAAGTGCTGCCGGAAGCTGTGGCGAAAACCATGCAAGGCATGCTCACCCAAGTGATTGAGGCACCGCGCGGTGTATTCCGTGCGCAGGTGCCGGCGTATCACGTGGCCGGCAAGTCGGGTACTGCACGTAAAACATCGGTGGGCACCAAGGGCTACGCCGAAAACTCCTATCGCTCGCTGTTCGCCGGTTTCGGCCCGATGAGCGATCCGCGTTACGCCATCGTTGTGGTGATCGACGAACCAAGCAAGGCCGGCTACTTCGGTGGTCTGGTATCGGCGCCAGTGTTCAGCCGCGTGATGTCCGGCACCCTGCGTCTGATGAACGTGACCCCGGACAATCTGCCGGCGACACAACAGGCCAACGCCACCCCGGTCATACCGCTGAAAGCCAATGGAGGGCGCGGCTGATGTCATTAAGTCTGAACAAGATATTCCCCCACGCCGGCCACGATCTGTTGATCCGTGAATTGGCGCTGGACAGCCGTAACGTACGCGCTGGCGATCTGTTCCTCGCCGTGCCGGGCGGCAAATTCGATGGCCGTGCGCACATCGCTGATGCATTGCAACGCGGTGCTGCCGCTGTAGCTTATGAAGTCGAAGGCGCCACTGTGCTGCCGATCACCGACGTGCCGCTGATCCCGGTCAAAGGCCTGGCTGCGCAACTGTCGGACATCGCCGGGCGTTTTTACGGTGAGCCAAGTCATCACCTGAACCTGGTGGGCGTGACCGGCACCAACGGTAAAACCAGCGTGACCCAACTGGTTGCGCAGGCGCTGGATCTGCTCGGTCAACATTGCGGCATCGTCGGCACGCTGGGTTCCGGCTTCTATGGCGCACTGGAAAGCGGTCTGCACACCACGCCAAATCCGATTGCCGTGCAAGCGACATTGGGCGACCTGAAAAAGGCCGGCGCCAAAGCCGTGGCCATGGAAGTCTCGTCCCATGGTCTGGATCAGGGCCGCGTCACTGCACTGGCGTTCGACGTCGCGGTGATGACCAACCTGTCCCGTGATCATCTGGATTATCACGGCACCATGCAGGCGTACGCTGAGGCCAAGGCTAAGCTGTTCGCCTGGAATGATCTGAAGTGCCGCGTGGTCAACCTCGACGATGATTTTGGCCGGCAACTGGCCGCTGAAAAACGTGAGTCGCGCTTGATCACCTATAGCCTGCTCGACAGCAGCGCCTATTTGTATTGCCGCGAAGCGCAGTTCGACGACCACGGTGTGCGCGCCACATTGGTCACGCCGCAGGGCGAACATCATCTGCGCAGCACGCTGCTCGGTCGCTTCAACCTGAGCAACGTGCTGGCTGCGGTCGGCGCATTGCTCGGTCTGGATTACGCGCTCGACGAAATTCTCAAAGTGCTGCCGAAACTCGAAGGTCCAGCCGGGCGCATGCAGCGTCTTGGCGGTGGCACGCAACCGTTGGTGGTGGTCGATTACGCCCACACCCCGGACGCATTGGAAAAAGTACTGACCGCGCTGCGCCCGCACGTCAAAGGTCAACTGCTGTGCCTGTTCGGCTGCGGCGGTGACCGTGATCGCGGCAAGCGTCCGTTGATGGCTGAAGTGGTCGAGCGTCTGGCCGATCAGGTGCTGGTCACCGACGACAACCCGCGTACTGAAGATCCGGCAGTGATTTTCGATGACATCCGCGCCGGTTTCACGGCTGTGGATAAAGTCACCTTCGTTGCTGGCCGTGGTCAGGCGATTGCACAACTGATTGCCGGCGCGTCGGCCGATGACGTGATCGTCCTGGCCGGTAAAGGTCACGAGGACTATCAGGAAATCAACGGCGAGCGCCACGCTTTCTCCGACTTGGTCGAGGCTGATCACGCCCTGACCGCTTGGGAGGTGGCCCATGCTTAAGGCCCTGAAACTCAGCGAACTGACTAACGCCCTCGATGCCCGTTTGATCGCCGGCGATGCCAGCTTCGACGGCGTCAGCATCGACAGCCGTGCGATCCAGCCAGGCCAACTGTTTATTGCGCTGACCGGCCCGCGTTTCGACGGTCATGACTATTTGAATGACGTCGCCGCCAAAGGCGCGGTGGCTGCGCTGGTCGAGCGTGAAGTCGCCGACAGCACCTTGCCGCAATTGCTGGTCAAGGACACCCGTCAGGCCCTTGGCCAGTTAGGCGCCTTGAATCGCGCCGCGTTCACTCAGCCTGTAGCGGCGGTGACCGGTTCCAGCGGCAAAACCACGGTCAAGGAAATGCTCGCAAGCATTCTGCGCACGCGCGGCCCGGTGCTGGCGACTCGCGGCAACCTGAACAACGACCTCGGCGTACCGCTGACCTTGATCGAACTGGCCGCGGAACACACCTCGGCCGTGATCGAACTGGGCGCCTCGCGTCTGGGTGAAATCGCCTACACCGTCGGGCTGACCAAGCCGCACGTAGCGATTCTGAACAATGCCGGCACCGCTCACGTCGGTGAGTTCGGCGGCCCGGAAAAAATCGTCGAAGCCAAAGGCGAAATCATCGAAGGGCTGGCGGCCGATGGCATCGCCGTGCTCAACCTCGATGACAAGGCTTTCGGTATCTGGAAGACCCGCGCTGCCGGTCGCAAGGTGTTGACCTTTGCCCTGAGCAACACGCAGGCGGACTTTTACGCAAGCGACCTGACCACCGATGCCCGTGGTTGCCCGGCCTTCAATCTGCACACACCTGAAGGTGTCGAGCGCGTTCAACTGAACCTGCTCGGCACCCATAACGTCGCCAATTCCATGGCCGCCGCCGCTGCCGCGCACGCCTTGGGCGTGTCGCTGTTCGGCATCGCCACCGGCCTTGGCGCGGTGCAACCGGTCAAGGGTCGCACCGTCGCGCAACTGGCGAAGAACGGCATGCGCGTGATCGATGACACTTACAACGCAAACCCCACCTCGATGTGCGCGGCCGTTGATATACTCGCCGGCTTTTCCGGCCGCACCGTCCTGGTGCTCGGGGATATCGGCGAGTTGGGCGATTGGGCGGAGCAGGGGCACCGCGACGTGGGCGAGTACGCCCGGGGCAAGGTTTCCGCGCTTTACGCCGTCGGGCCAAACATGGTTCACGCCGTCAACGCATTCGGTGAACAGGCGCATCACTTCGGCACGCAAGCCGAGCTGATCCAGGCCCTCGACGCCGAGCAGGACACAAACACCACTATTTTGATCAAGGGTTCGCGCAGTGCAGCGATGGAAAACATCGTTGCGGCTCTGTGCGGATCCAGTCTGGAGAAACATTAATGCTGCTGCTGCTAGCGGAGTATCTGCAACAGTTCTACAAAGGCTTCGCGGTCTTTCAGTACCTGACCCTGCGCGGGATTCTCGGTGTGCTGACCGCGCTGGTTTTGTCGCTGTGCTATGGCCCGTGGATGATCCGCACCCTGCAGAACCGTCAGATCGGTCAATCCGTGCGTAACGACGGCCCGCAATCGCACCTGTCCAAGTCGGGCACCCCGACCATGGGCGGCGCACTGATTCTGTCTTCGATCGGCGTCAGCACGTTGCTTTGGGCTGACTTGAGCAACCGCTACGTCTGGACTGTGTTGCTGGTGACCCTGCTGTTCGGCGCCATCGGCTGGGTCGACGATTACCGCAAAGTCATCGAGAAGAACTCCCGTGGCTTGCCGAGCCGCTGGAAGTATTTCTGGCAGTCGGTGTTCGGCCTCGGCGCGGCGATCTTCCTTTATATGACCGCGTCCACCCCGGTGGAAACCACGCTGATCCTGCCGATGCTCAAGGACTACAGCATTCCGCTGGGCCTGGGCTTCATCGTGCTGACTTATTTTGTGATCGTCGGTTCGAGCAACGCGGTCAACCTGACTGACGGCCTCGACGGTCTGGCGATCATGCCCACCGTGATGGTCGGCGGCGGCCTGGGCATCTTCTGCTACCTGTCGGGTAACGTGAAATTCGCTGAATACCTGCTGATCCCTTATGTGCCGGGCGCGGGCGAACTGATCGTGTTCTGCGGCGCGCTGATTGGCGCCGGATTGGGCTTCCTCTGGTTCAACACCTATCCAGCGCAAGTGTTCATGGGCGACGTCGGTGCCCTGGCACTCGGCGCGGCACTGGGCACCATCGCGGTGATCGTCCGTCAGGAAATCGTCCTGTTCATCATGGGCGGCGTGTTCGTGATGGAAACCCTGTCAGTCGTCATTATTGTTTGTTGTTTTTATCTTATGGGTTTTCTTT
>NZ_JBIVMX010000118.1:0-7687 GCF_044753305.1 Pseudomonas sp. NPDC088429
GGCGAAGAATTTCTGCCGCAGGACTCTGCGACCGATCTGAATGAGTTGGTCAACGTCCGGGGTGTATTCCACGCCAAGTTTGTCGTGGAACAAGGACGCGACCTGACCGGCATTCTTGTGGATCGCCGGCATAATGATGTGTGAAGGCTTCTCGTGGTCGAGCTGGACGATGTATTCCCCCATGTCGGACTCCAGGCATTCAATGCCTTGAGCCTCGAGGAAATGGTTCATCTCCATCTCTTCGCTGACCATCGATTTGCCCTTGATCACTTGCCGCGCCTCGTGAGCACGGATGATCGATAAGACGATGCCATTGGCCTCGCCCACCGTTTCCGCCCAGTGCACTGTCACACCGTTGCGGGTCAGGTTTGTTTCCAGTTGCTCGAGCAGGTCGGGCAACTTGGAGAGCGCGCGGGCTCTGATCGAGTTGCCCAGAGCACGCAAGTGTTCTCTTTCGTGGGCATCGCTGAAAGCGGCTGCCCGTTTGGTCATCAATGAATCCATCGCAGTGCGGAAGTTGTTCCGCAACTGCTGATCACCCAAGGCGTTGTGGGCCTGGGTGCGGAAATCTTCTTCTACGGCGACCGTAGGAATAATCGCGGAAGTGCTCATTGCGCACCTCCGGTTCGTTGCCACAGAAAGCTGGCGAGATGTTGCCCGCGTAGCGTTTCTTTTTGTTTCTCCAATGCGCCGTTGATGTTCATCAAACAGCCACAGTCGGCGCTCAACACCTGATGCGCGCCGGAATCTTTCAGCGAGCGGGTCTTGTCAGCCACCATCGCGCCGGAAATGTCTGGCATACGGACGCTGAATGTTCCGCCGAAGCCACAGCATTCGCTTTCGTGGTCGTGGTTGACCCGTTCCACGTTGCTCAACTGCGCCAACAACTCGCGACCGTGCAGGTGCGTGTTCATTTCGCGGCGTGCCGAACACGAAGTGTGCAGCGCGACTTTGACCGGTTCGCCGCTGTCCTTGAGCTGCACCTTGCAGACGAACAGCAGAAACTCGGCCAGTTCATAGGTGCGGGCCGCGAGGGCCTGAACCTGTTTCAACGTGTCTGGCTCGTCCTTGAACAAGTCGGCGTAATGCTCGCGCAGCATGCCCGCGCAGGAACCCGACGGCACCACCACCGGATAATCGCCGGCAAACAGCGCCAGTTGCGAGCGCGCTACCGTCCGCGCCTGCTCGGTGTAACCCGAGGTGTAGGCCGGTTGACCGCAGCAGCTCTGCCCTTGCGGGTACTCGACCCGAATCCCTTCGCGCTCCAGCAAGTGGATCGCGTCCATCCCGGCTTCGGGGTAGAACAGATCAACCACGCACGTCCCGAACAGATAAACCCGCGACGGTTTCTCGCTGGGGTATTGCCGAGGTTCGGGCAGTGGCGGTGCCACGCGGGTCGCGTTCGGCACAGCGTTGTAAAAAAGCTCGCTCATCAGGCGTGTCTCCGGGTGGTCCCGGTTATCCGTCCGCTGAGGCTGCTGAATATAGAGAGTGTTGCTTTCAGCAGCCTTACAGACCGGGTGGTGAATTGCTGACGCCGGCATCACGAACCGGCGTCGGTTTTTTCTGTATTTTTCAGGTTTAGTGCACCAGCATGCCGGTGAACCAGTAGGCCTGAGCCAGGGTGATAAGGCCGACAATCGTTGCAAAGAATAGGCTGTGCTTGAGGGTGAAGCGGAACAGATCCGATTCCTTGCCGACCAAACCGGTCGCGGCGCAGGCCACGGCGATCGATTGGGGCGAGATCATTTTGCCGGTCACGCCGCCGCTGGTATTGGCCGCTACCAGCAGGACGTCGTTGACGCCGATCTGGTGTGCAGTGGTTGCTTGCAGCGAACTGAACAGCGCGTTGGACGATGTATCGGAACCGGTGAGGAACACGCCGAGCCAGCCGAGGAACGGCGAAAAGAACGGGAACGCCGCGCCAGTGCCGGCCAGCACGAGGGCCATGGTCGAGGACATGCCGGAATAGTTAGTGACAAAGGCGAACGCCAACACCATGCCGATCGAGAGGATGGGCCAGCGCAGTTCGTAGAAGGTCTCTTTCAAAGTGGTCAGACCAGTTTTGAAATTGATCTTCAGCACCAGCATCGAGATCAGCGCCGAGAAGAAAATCGCCGTGCCGGTCGCGGAAATCGGATCGAGTTTGAACACGGCCGGGATTGCGGTTGGCGCAGCAACGATCGGTGCGGTCTTGATCACCAGTTGATCAAGGTGCGGAATCGCAAAGTTGAACACCCAGCTGTACATCGAGCCGCCAGCGGCGAACATCGCTTTGAAAGGCTTCAGCGTCCAGATGGTCACCAGCACGGTGAGGATCAGGAACGGCGACCACGCTTTGAAAATTTCCCTGAGGCTGTAAGGCGAAGCCACGGTGGTGCGCTTCTGGCCGAAACCACCGACGCTGGCGGTAATCGCTGCGCTGGAGGTAGCGCCTGCGATTTGTGCGCCGGCGGTGCGTTTCGGTTGCCAGACTTTGAGGAACAGGGTCAGGGAAATCAGGCTCGCCAGCGCCGAAGTGATGTCTGGCAGTTCCGGGCCGATGAAGTTCGATGTGAAGTATTGGGTGATGGCGAAGCTCAGGCCCGCGACCAATGCAGCCGGCCAGGTTTCACGAACGCCGCGCAGGCCGTCCATCATGAATACTAGCCAGAACGGCACGAACAGCGACAGCAGCGGCAGTTGGCGACCGGTCATGGCGCCGATCTTGAACGCGTCAATCCCGGTCACTTGGCCGGCAACGATGATCGGAATCCCCAAGGCGCCGAACGCAACCGGTGCGGTGTTGGCAATCAGGCACAGGCCAGCGGCGTACAGCGGGTTGAAGCCCAGTCCGACAAGCAATGCCGCAGTAATCGCCACGGGCGCGCCGAAACCGGCGGCACCTTCCAGGAACGCACCGAAGCAGAAACCGATCAGCAGCACTTGCAGGCGCTGGTCGTCAGTAATCGATAACACCGAACTGCGAATGACCTCGAACTGACCACTTTTCACCGTCAGTTTGTAGAGGAACACCGCCGCGACAATGATCCAGGCAATCGGCCACAAACCGTAGGCGAAACCATAACCGGCGGCGGCGAAAGCCATGTCGACCGGCATTTGAAACGCGAAGATCGCCACGGCAATCGACAGGGCGAGGGTGATGCTCCCGGCCACGTGGCCCTTGAGACGGAACACCGCCAGCGCGAGGAAAAAGAACACGATGGGGATGACGGCCGCGAGTGCGGACACGCCGAGACTGCCGAGCGGGCTGTATAGCTGTTGCCAGGTTTGCATATGGGGTGGCCCCTAATTGTTGTTGGTCAGGCACTGTCAGCGTTCTTGGTTAATTGGTAAGACCAATTTACAATCGCTGTTCGCTAGGGTAAAAGCCTTGGTATCGGTGTGTCAATTTGTCGCCCTAAAACTTTTGTCGAACGTGCAGCGCAGATCGCGTCTGATCCGCTTCGACGAAGTGGCGTCTGGTAGGTGTCGGCAAGGCGCCGATAGGCCAGAATAGAGAGCCCGGCGAGCGGTCGGGATCGTGGAGAAGTGAGTTATGGGGTTTGATCAGATACGTCAGCGCCGTTTGTCTGACGATATTGTCGAGCGACTCGAGGGGATGATCCTTGAGGGCACGCTGAAGTCCGGCGAACGGCTTCCGGCGGAGCGCACGCTGGCCGAGCAATTTGGCGTGTCGCGTCCGTCATTGCGTGAGGCGATTCAGAAGCTCGCGGCCAAAGGCTTGCTGGTCAGCCGTCAGGGCGGCGGCAATTATGTGGTGGAAAGCCTGGGCTCGACGTTCAGCGATCCGCTGCTGCATCTGCTCGAAAACAATCCTGAAGCGCAGCGCGACTTGCTCGAGTTTCGCCACACCCTGGAGGCATCGTGCGCCTATTACGCAGCCTTGCGCGCGACAGACGTCGATCGTGAACGGCTGACGGCGGCGTTCGATGAGTTGCAGGACTGCTACTCGCGCCACGACGAAGTCAGTCGGGTGGAAGAAGGCGCGGCGGATGCGAAATTCCATCTGGCGATTGCTGAGGCCAGTCATAACGCGGTGTTGCTGCACACCATTCGTGGCTTGTTCGATTTGCTCAAGCGCAACGTGGTGACCAACATTGGCGGCATGTACAAGCAGCGCACGGAAACCCGCGACATGCTGATCACCCAGCATCGGGAATTGTATCTGGCGATTATTGAAGGTCGCGCGGAGCAAGCGCGGGAAGTCTCCAGCCGACACATTTTGTATGTGCAGGAAGTGCTGGAAGAGGTGCGGCAGGAGGTTCAGCGCATGGCTCGGGCGGAGCGGCGCAAGGGCATGTGATTTTTTAAAGCAAAAGATCGCAGCCTGCGGCAGCTCCTACAGGGAAATGCGAATTCCTGTGTAGGAGCTGCCGAAGGCTCGGGCCGCGATCGGACGATCTTTGCTTTCAAAGGCGAAGACTAGTCTTCCTTGCCCTTGTTGCGCACAGCACGCTGCAGCTCGCGACCGGCGTCGCGCTCGCGTTCGGTGTCACGCTTGTCGTATTCCTTCTTGCCCTTGCCCAGAGCAATCTCGCACTTGACCATGTGCTTGCTCCAGTACCAGGACAGGCAGACGCAGGCGTAACCCTTTTGCTGCACCATCGCGGCAAGCTTTTCCAGCTCGCGGCGGTTGAGCAGCAATTTGCGTGTGCGCACCGGGTCAGCGATGACGTGGGTACTTGCGGTCATCAGAGGCGTGATGTGGCTACCGAGCAGCCACGCTTCGCCATCCTTGAGCAGGACATAGCTGTCAACCAGCTGTAGCTTGCTTGCCCGCAGACTTTTTACTTCCCAGCCGGCCAGGACCAGACCAGCCTCGAACTTATGCTCGATGAAGTAATCGTGTCGCGCCTTTTTGTTCTGCGCGATGGTCCCTGTTGGGTGTTTCTTCTGTTTAGCCAGAGGGGCGGCATTATATGGAGATAAACGGCCGTCGGCTACGGTGATGCTGCGTGCTTGAGCAGGTTGAGTGAATCCCGGACAATGCGGCCTCTTTTTCTAACGCTTGGGCGTGATAAACGATGTCGACAGACAAGGTTTCTGTCCACGGCAGTTGGGCTAGCCGCTGGGTATTCATACTCGCCGCGACCGGTTCGGCCGTGGGACTGGGTAGTATCTGGAAATTCCCCTACATGGTCGGGGTCTACGGCGGCGGTGCGTTTGTACTGATGTTTCTGGCGTGTATCGCCCTGATCGGCATCCCGGTCATGCTCGCTGAAACCCTGATTGGCCGCCGCGCACGGCAGAGTCCGGCGAACGCCTTGAAGGTATTGGCGCTGGAAGCCGGGCACTCGGCCAAATGGTCGTGGGGCGCGTTTGCCGGGATGATCACGGCATTGCTTATCCTGTCTTTCTATAGCGTGGTCGGCGGCTGGTCGCTGGATTACATCGTCGACATGGGGCGCGGTGACTTCCAGGGCGCGACGGCCGATCAAGTCGGTGCGTATTTCGGCAATGTCATCGCCGATCCATGGCGCCTGACACTTTGGCACACGATTTTTATGCTGCTGTCCGCCTTCGTCATCGCCAAAGGCGTGGTTGCCGGGCTGGAACGCAGCCTGCGCATCATGATGCCGTTGCTGTTTGTGATGGTGTTGGTGCTGCTCGGTTACAGCATGACCACCGGGCATTTCATGGAAGGCGTGCATTTCATGTTCGACTTCCACCCGGAAAAAGTCCTCGACGGTCTGTTGCCTGCGATGGGCCACGCGTTCTTCTCGCTGAGCGTCGGCGTCGGCTCGATCATGATCTACGGCGCGTACATGCCGAAGAACGCGTCGCTGTCCGGCACGGTGGTCGGCGTGGCGCTGCTTGATACCTTTGTCTCGCTGGTCGCCGGTCTGGCGTTGTTCCCGATCGTCTTCGCCGCCGGCCTGAACCCGAGCGAAGGCCCGGGCCTGATGTTCGTCAGCCTGCCATTTGCCTTTGGTAACGTAGCCTTCGGCCAATTGATGGGCGTGGTGTTCTTCGTGCTGGTCGCCGTCGCGGCCTGGAGCTCGGCGATTTCCCTGCTCGAACCGATGGTGGCGTATCTGGTTGAACGCACCAAAGTCAGCCGCGCCTGGGTGACGTTCTGGTTGGCGTTCACCTGCTGGTTCGTCGGTTTGGGCACGGTGTTTTCCTTCAATATCTGGAAGGAAGCCAAATTTTTCGTGAACGAAGACGGTCTGTTCCACCTCTACCAATGGGGTGCGAAGAGCGGTCTGGACTTCTTCGGTGTGATCGATTTCTTCACCTCGCGGATCATGTTGCCGCTCGGTGGCCTGTGTTTTGTATTGTTCGCCGGATGGGTGATGGGGCGTGAAGCGGTGCGTGACGAGTTGTCGATCCGCAACCCGAAACTGTTTGCCCTGTCTCTGTTCTTGATGCGCTACGTGGCGCCAATCGGCATTGTTGTAGTGTTTGCCGCTCAGCTCTGGAAGTAACGCTTACATGACGACTCATATTCAACGCTCAGCCCTGTTGCCATACCCGGCGCAATTCCTTTACGACCTGGTCAACGACGTGGCGCGTTACCCGGAATTTCTGCCGTGGTGCTCGGCGGCCGAGGTGCTGGAAAGCTCGCCTGAGCACATGCGCGCCAGTGTTGGCGTGGCGAAGGGCGGGCTGAGTCAGCATTTCGTCACGCGCAATACGCTGGTGCCGGGGCAGTCGATCGAGATGAATCTTGAGGAAGGCCCGTTCAACCAGTTGCACGGCGTCTGGGTATTCAAGGCGTTGAACGAAAAGGCCTGCAAGATCAGCCTGGATTTATCGTTCGATTACGCCGGGCCGCTGGTGCGTGCGACGTTGGGGCCGCTGTTCAATCAGGCTGCCAACACGTTGGTGGATGCGTTCTGCCAGCGCGCCAAGCAGATGCATGGTTAAGCCGGTGATCGAGATAGAAGTGGTGTATGCCGCGGTTGATCGCCAGGTATTGCGCTCGGTCAGCGTGGCAGAGGGTGCGACAGTGCGCGCAGCCGTGCTCGCTTCGGGGATTGCTGAGGAGTTTCCTGAGCTGAATCTGGCGGAGTGTACGTTGGGGATTTTCGGCAAGGTAGTGCCGGATCCAGACTCGCGGGTGATTCAGGCAGGCGAGCGCATTGAGATTTACCGCCCTCTGCTCGCTGATCCGAAAGAAGTTCGACGCTTGCGTGCGGCCAAAGCAGCTGAGGCTAAAGCGCGAAATCTTTAAATAAGCCAAACGCCAGACAATAAAAAACCCGGAATTTCCGGGTTTTTTATTGCGTCGCAAATTATTGCGGCGTGGTGTCCAGCGGCTCTGGTGTTGGAACCGGAACGGTTTCCACACCATCGACGTCCTTCTGGATCTGATCCAGTAAGGAACCTGGCTTGACCGGTTTTTCCGGTGCTGGCTTCTCGGTGTTTTCAGCAGGAGCGGTCACGTTAGTGCCACTGTCCTTACCGAGAATGGCTTCGTCACGGCTGACGCCCGGCATAAAGTCACCGGACAAGCTGACAAGCTGGTCGTTGGAATTGAAGATAACGCTGACGCGTTCCTGTTGGCGTTCACCGCCACCCGGTTGCAGGCTATACAGATAATCCCAGCGATCGGCATGGAACGTGTCGGTCAGCAGGGGGTTACCCATAATAAACCGTACTTGCGGCCGGGTCATTCCCGGGCGTAACTGGTCTATCATATCCTGCGTGACGACATTGCCCTGCTGGATGTCGATTTTGT
>NZ_JBIVMX010000119.1:0-7329 GCF_044753305.1 Pseudomonas sp. NPDC088429
CCTGCTGCTGACCTTCTTCTTCCGTCTGTTGCCGGAGCTGATCGAGCGTGGCTATATCTACATCGCTCAGCCGCCGCTGTACAAGGTCAAGAAAGGCAAGCAAGAGCAATACATCAAAGACGACGACGCCATGGAAGAGTACATGACGCAGTCGGCCCTGGAAGATGCGAGCCTGCACCTGAACGAAGAAGCCCCGGGCATTTCCGGGGAAGCGCTCGAGCGTCTGGTAAATGACTTCCGCATGGTAATGAAGACCCTCAAGCGTCTGTCGCGCCTGTACCCGCAGGAACTGACCGAGCACTTCATCTACCTGCCGGCCGTGAGCCTGGAAAAGCTCGGCGACCACGCAGCGATGCAAGAGTGGCTGGCCCAGTACGAAGCGCGTTTGCGCACCGTCGAGAAGTCCGGTCTGGTCTACAAGGCCAGTCTGCGTGAAGACCGTGAACGTGGCGTGTGGCTGCCAGAGGTCGAACTGATCTCCCACGGCCTGTCGAACTACGTCACCTTCAACCGCGACTTCTTCGGCAGCAATGACTACAAAACCGTCGTCACCCTCGGGGCTCAACTGAGCACCCTGCTCGACGAAGGCGCGTACATCCAGCGCGGCGAGCGCAAGAAAGCAGTCACCGAGTTCAAGGAAGCACTGGACTGGCTGATGGCTGAAAGCACCAAGCGCCACACCATTCAGCGATACAAAGGTCTGGGCGAAATGAACCCGGATCAGCTGTGGGAAACCACCATGGACCCAAGCGTGCGCCGCATGCTGAAAGTCACCATCGAAGACGCCATCGGCGCAGACCAGATCTTCAACACCCTGATGGGTGATGCGGTCGAACCTCGCCGTGACTTCATCGAGAGCAATGCGTTGGCGGTTTCGAACCTGGATTTCTGATCCTCGTTTGCGTCAAACAAAAAGGCCAACGCATTGCGTTGGCCTTTTTTATTGGCAGATCAAAAGATCGCAGCCTTCGGCAGCTCCTACAGGAGATCAATGTAGGAGCTGCCGAAGGCTGCGATCTTTTGATCTTACTCGGGCGCTGCCGCCACACTCTCCAACCGATACCCATACCCATAAATCGTCAACAACTGCCAACCTCGATCCGCCGTCAGCCCGAGCTTGTTCCGCAGGCGATAGATATGCGTATCCAGCGGCCGCGACGAAGCCATCTCCTCATGCGGCCAAAACCGTTCATACAGATAATCCCGCGATAACGGCCTCCCCAGGTTGCTGAACAGACACCGCGCCAGTCGATACTCGCGCTCGGTCATGACAATCGGCTTTCCCTCGCGAGTGACGGTGAGTTCAGCGTCATCAAACGTCAGATCATTAAAGCTCAGCACTTCTGTCGCCGCCGCACGTTGCTGGCTGTGCCGACGCAATACTGCGGCCACCCGCGCCTTCAATTCATTCGGCCGAAACGGCTTGCTCACATAATCATCCGCCCCCGCATTCAACGCCTGAACGATATCGCTCTCGCCATCACGGCTGGTGAGCATGATCGCTGCTGGTGGCGCTTCCATGTGTTCGCGGGTCCAGCGCAGCAGGGCCAGGCCGGTGAGGTCGGGCAGTTGCCAGTCGAGGATCAGCAGGTCGAAGGTTTCCCGGCGCAGTTGGCGCAGCAGGTCTTCACCGCGTTCGAAGCTGTGCAGTGACCACGGCTGTTCGCCGGCATCGGCCATTTGCTGCAGGGTTTGTTCGACCCGGCGCAGTTCGGCGGGTTCGTCGTCCAGAATCGCAACGCGCATTCGCGGTCATTCCTTGTTGCTTGGGCAGTTGGCGGACAACCATAGTCGCTCGGCCCTCGCAGTGAAAGTAAGCAGCCCGCCGTTGGTCGACGTCCGCTATGATTCTTCGGGTCTACGTCTCAGACCTGTGGCCCATGAAACCATTCACCCTGCCCTGCCGTTTTTCCAAATGAACACTAATCGCCGGCGCGAAAGCCGCGAGCCCAGCCAAGTGCAGCGCCTGTTTCGACAGCTGGTGCGCGAGTGGTTGTGGATAAGTCTAGTGCTGTTGCCGCTGACTGCGCTGTTGTCGTATCGCGCGCAGATCAACCTGCACGGTGCGGCTCCCGTCATGGGGGCGATGCTTTCGGTTGGGTTGGTAGCGTGTGTACTTGGATTGCTGTTGTGGCGTCCGCGCTGGGCGTTGTGGATAACGTTGGTTGGCATGGCCGGCGTGCTGCTGACCAGCGCCGGGCTGGCGGAGATGCGTCGCTGGTGGTCGCCAACGCCGGCGGTGTTGGGCATGTTGTTCGGCTATCTGATCTGGAACTGGCGGCGCCTGAGTGTGGTGCTGACTTATTTCGGCTGGGAGCTGACGCGGCTGGATGGAGAGCCGAAGGTTTTCCCCGAACGCCGTCGTACGCAATTCACTGGCGCCGATCGTTTGCAGGGGCAGATCATGGCCCTCGAGCAAGCCATGAGCCGCACCCGCGATACTCGACGCTTCATCGCAGACGGTTTGGAATACTTGCCGGTCGCCACACTGATCAGCGATCCCAAGGGGCAGATCCTGCTGGGCAATCGCAAGGCCCGCGCGTTGTTCGATACCTCATTGGTGGGCGACGACGTCCTCGATCAACTCGGCCGCCTCGGCTATCCGGAATTATCCACAGAGCCACGTCCAGCGTTATCCGCCCTTCCGCTGCTGGAATTCCGTGACCACAAGGAACGCAGCCTGCGCCTGGAACGTGCCGCCCTGCTGCCGGTGGACGGTGACACGCCGATCGGCTGGCTGCTGAGCCTCACCGACCTCAGCGCCGAACGCGCGGCGGAAGAACAACGCAGCGTGTTGCTGCGCTTTCTGTCCCACGACCTGCGCGCGCCGCACTCGGCGATCCTCGCTTTGCTGGATGTGCATCGTCATCAGGCCGGGGCTGATGCGCCGTTGTTCGAACAAATCGAACGTCAGGTGCGCCGCGCGCTGGATCTGACCGACGGTTTTGTTCTGCTGGCGCGAGCCGAGTCTGAGACTTACCAATTTCAACCGACGTTGTTCGCGATGCTGGTGCTCGACGTGCTGGATCAAGCGTTGCCCATTGCCCAGCAGAAACGCATCGAGCTGCTGCATGACATGGATGAAGAGTCGCAGGAACGTCTGATCAATGCCGATCAAGGCTTGCTGACACGCGCGCTGTTCAACCTGCTGGAAAACGCGATCAAGTACAGCCCGGCCGACACCACGATCACCCTGCGGGTCCGTTGCCGTGAGGAATGGTTGCACTGTGAATTGATCGATCAAGGCAAAGGCATCGCCGCCGATGAATTGCCGGATCTGTTCAGCCAGTACCGCCGTTTTTCCTCTGCCCAAGGCATCGATGGTGTGGGGCTGGGCCTGTCGATGGTCAAAGCGGTGGTTGATCACCATGGCGGTAAAATCGAATGCCGCAGCGTGGTGGATCAAGGCACCACGTTCCTGCTGGAGTTACCGCTGATTCACGAATAATCAGGCACAAAAAAACCGGCTATATCAGCCGGTTTTTTTACATCGGAAAAAAACTTATGCACCTTTTACGGTCTTTTATGAGCTTGAGAAATATATAAGTAAATCAATTACTTAATATCAATATTCAAGCCTTTTCAAACAAACCGTACACAGGTTATCCACAAAATCTCAGACAGCGATCTGATCATTGGCGACTGGTGCCTGCGGGGCCGGTGGCAGAGAGCCCATTTCGCGTTGAGTCTTCTCGTTCCAGGCTTGCACCCGGTCGTTCAACTCGGCAATGGCGCGCGGGCCTGTGCCTTCGGCGTACATCGGTTCGCCGATGACCACAGTGATCACGCCGGACTTTTTACCCCAGCCGACTTTCGGCCAGAATTTGCCGGCATTGTGTGCAATCGGCAGTACCGGAAGCGCCGCATTCACTGCCAAAGCGCTGCCACTGCGGGAGAACTTGCCGACAGTGCCAAACGGCACGCGTGTGCCTTCCGGAAAGATCAGCACCCAAACGTTGTCCTTGAGCAGCTCGTCACCTTTGGCGGCGACTTGTTTCAGTGCAGCTTTCGGGTTGTCACGGTCAATCGCGATCGGCCGCAACATGGCCATGGCCCAGCCGAAGAACGGCACGTAAAGCAGTTCGCGTTTGAGCACTTGGCTCAACGGCGAGAAATAAGCGGATAGAAAGAACGTCTCCCAGGTGCTCTGGTGGTTCGATTGAATCACGCAGGGCCGGTCAGGCACGTTTTCCGCGCCCTTGATTTCGTAGCGGATACCGAGAAATACCTTGGTCAGCCACAAGGCGCAACGGCACCAGTACACGTTGATAAAACGATAACGCGCCTTGAACGGCAGAAACGGCGCGATGAAAAAACTCAAGCTGCACCACAGCAGGGAGGTGGTGCCCAGCAGCAGGTAAAAGAGAAAAATCCTGATGGCCCGCAGTATCGACATAGTGACGTTTACCGTGACGGGGCAATGCCCGAGTGTTCAAGCGCACTCCCGATCAATCCCTGGTCAGGAACTTCAGAAGTACTCTAGTTGTGGATAAGTTCTGCGGCAATCGCCGCCAGATCGTCAAAAATCAGAGTGCCAACCGGCAGGGTTTTGCCCTGAGTCTTTTCGCCTTTTCCGGTCTTTACCAAAACTGGCTGTGAATCGACGGCTTTGGCAGCCTCCAGGTCACCAAGGCTGTCGCCGACGAACCAGACATTGCTCAGCTCGACGTCGTAATGCGCCGCGATGGTTTTCAACATCCCCGGTTTCGGCTTGCGGCAATCGCAGCCTTCGTCCGGCCCATGCGGGCAGTACACGATCAGCCCGACTTCACCGCCCTGCTCCGCGACCAGCTCACGCAAGCGCGCGTGCATGGCATTGAGGGTGGCGAGGTCGTAATAGCCGCGAGCAATGCCCGACTGGTTGGTGGCCACCGCCACCGTCCAGCCGGCCTTGCTCAACTGCGCAATCGCTTCGATCGAGCCGGGCAACGGAATCCACTCCGCCACTGACTTGCTGTACGCGTCGGAGTCGTAATTGAGCACTCCGTCCCGATCGAGAATCAGCAGTTTCAACAGCAATCCCTCAACCCAGCAGCGAAATGTCGGCAACGCCGAGGAACAGACCACGCAGACGCGCCAGCAGCGCGTAACGGTTGGCCCGCACATTGGCGTCGTCGGCATTGACCATCACCGCGTCGAAGAACGCATCCACCGGCTCACGCAATGCCGCCAGGCGTGCCAGCGATTCGTTGTACTGACGCGCCGCAGCCATCGGCTGTACCGCTTGATCCGCTTGCTGGATCGCCGAGTACAGCGAGAACTCGTTGGCGTTGTCGAAGTACTTCGCTTGTACCTCGGTCGGTACTGCGCCTTCGAGTTTGCTCAACAGGTTCGATACACGCTTGTTCACCGCCGCCAGCGCTGCTGCTTCCGGCAGTTTGCGGAAGGCCTGCACCGCTTGCACACGCTGATCGAAGTCCAGCGCCGAACCCGGCTTCAGGGCACGTACCGACAGGTAAGTGGCGACTTCAACGCCTTCGTCTTCATAACGCGCACGCAGACGGTCGAAGATGAATTCCAGCACGGACTCGTTGAGACCGGCTGCCTTGACCTTGGTACCGAACGCATTCACGGCGAAAGCCACGGCGTCGTTCAGGTCGAGGTCGAGTTTCTTCTCGATGAGGATACGCAGCACGCCGAGTGCCGCACGGCGCAGGGCATACGGGTCTTTGCTGCCGGTTGGCAGCATGCCGATACCGAAGATACCGACCAGCGTGTCGAGCTTGTCAGCGATGGCAACGGCCGCACCGGTCAGGGTGGCTGGCAGTTCAGCACCGGCACCGCGTGGCATGTACTGCTCGTTCAGCGCCAGTGCGACGTCTTCCGGCTCGCCATCATTGAGGGCGTAGTAGTAACCGGCGACACCTTGCATCTCCGGGAACTCGCCAACCATTTCGGTGGCCAGGTCGCACTTCGACAGCAGGCCAGCGCGGGCAGCCCACGAAGCGTTGCCGCCGATGCGTGCGGCGATGTAAGCCGCCAGTTTCGAAACGCGCTCGGCCTTGTCATAGACGCTGCCGAGTTTTTCCTGGAACACCACGTTCTTCAGGCGCTCGTTGAACACTTCGAGTTTCTGCTTCTTGTCTTGCTTGAAGAAGAACTCGGCGTCGGTCAGGCGTGGGCGAACCACTTTCTCGTTACCGGCGATGATCTGTTGCGGGTCTTTGCTTTCGATGTTGGCCACAGTGATGAAACGTGGCAGCAACTTGCCGTCGGCATCCAGCAGGCAGAAGTACTTCTGGTTGTCCTGCATGGTGGTGATCAGCGCTTCTTGCGGCACGTCGAGGAAACGTTCCTCGAACGAGCACACCAGCGGCACCGGCCATTCAACCAGCGCGGTCACTTCGTCGAGCAGTGCCGGCGGAACGATTGCCGTGCCTTCCTGACGGGTGGCCAGCTCTTCGGTGCGCTTGCTGATGATCTCGCGACGCTCGTTGGCGTCGGCCAGAACATAAGCGGCACGCAGATCGGCGAGGTAGCTTGCCGGCGAACCGATGCGCACGCTTTCCGGGTGGTGGAAGCGGTGACCACGGGAATCACGGCCGGCCTTCTGCGCGAGGATGGTGCAGTCGATGACCTGGTCACCGAGCAGCATCACCAGCCATTGGGTCGGACGCACGAACTCTTCCTTGCGCGCCCCCCAACGCATGCGTTTCGGGATCGGCAGGTCGTTCAGCGAATCTTCGACGATGGTCGGCAGCAGGCTCGCGGTCGGCTTGCCGGCGATGCTCTGGCTGTAACGCAGTTTCGGGCCGCTCTGGTCTATTTCGCTCAGATCAACGCCGCACTTCTTGGCGAAACCCAGTGCTGCCTGCGTTGGATTACCTTCAGCGTCGAACGCCGCCTGACGTGGCGGGCCGTCGAGGTTGATGCTGCGATCCGGTTGCTGGGTAGCCAGCGCGGTGATCAGCACAGCCAGACGGCGCGGCGCGGCGTAGACGGTTTTAGTCTCGTAGCTCAGGCCAGCGGCTTGCAGGCCCTTGTCGATACCGGCGAGGAACGCGTCAGCCAAGGTATTCAGGGCTTTCGGTGGCAGTTCTTCGGTGCCCAGTTCAACCAGAAAATCTTGCGCACTCATTGTGCTGCCTCCAGCTTGGCCAGTACTTCGTCACGCAGATCCGGGGTCGCCATCGGGAAGCCCAGCTTGGCGCGTGCCAGCAGGTAGGCTTGCGCAACGGAACGCGCCAGGGTGCGTACGCGCAGAATGTATTGCTGACGCGCGGTCACCGAGATCGCCCGGCGCGCATCCAGCAGGTTGAAGGTGTGCGAGGCCTTCAACACCATTTCGTAGCTCGGCAACGGCAGCGGCTGGTCGAGTTCGATCAGGCG
>NZ_JBIVMX010000120.1:0-6832 GCF_044753305.1 Pseudomonas sp. NPDC088429
TCAAGTAAAGGAATGGGAAGAAAATTAAGAACCACCAGGCTAATACTCATATAAGCAAGGACATTCAGGAAATCAGCGACGCCCGACTGGGCAGAAGCGCCCGCCACTTTAGCAATGGTTATCGGTCCACTCAAGTTTTTTACCGAGAGCTCGCCGAACAGCATTTTCTTTAGCGAATCGAGGGTCAGAACGCTCATGGTCCAAGTGCGACGAGCGCCCTCGCCAATCGCGGCCAAAGGCCCGTAACTGACCTCGCGGATCATTTCCGGTGGCCAGTCGATCGCTTTGACGCCAGCGCCCAGATAACCGCTCGGCGCCTTGCTTTCGCCACGCGCCGCCAGGGTCACCGGGACGTCGATTTGAGCACCATCACGCTCGACACGCAGCATGATTTTGGTATCAGGACGCGTACGAACGGTATCGACTACTTGCTGCCAGTCGCTCAGCACCACGCCGTCAAGCGAGACCAGACGGTCGCCGGTTTTCAGGCCAGCAGCTTGCGCCGGGCCTTTTGGATCGAGCTCGGCGAGCACCGGCGGCAATGCCGGACGCCATGGACGGATACCCAACGAGCGAATCGGATCCGGCTCATCAGCCCCTTTCAGCCAATGATCCAGCGCCAGCTCGCGCGGCGAATCAGCAGTAGAGCCCTGCTCACGCACCAACAACTGCAGCGAACCGCTCTCACCCAGTCGACGTACCAACTGCAAATTGACCGCTGCCCAACCAGAAGTCGGCTCGCCATCAATTGCGACAATTTCCTGACCCGCCGTCAAACCGGCCTTGGCCGCGATACTGCCGGACTCCACACCACCGATGACCGGGCGTATTTGCTGACTGCCAAGCATCGCCAGCACCCAGAAAAACACAAGAGCCAGCAGGAAGTTGGCGATCGGGCCGGCAGCCACGATGGCAATACGCTGGCGCACAGATTTGCGATTGAACGACTGATCGAGCTGATCCAGCGGCACTTCGCCTTCACGCTCGTCGAGCATCTTGACGTAACCACCCAGCGGAATCGCGGCGATCACGAACTCGGTGCCTTTCTTGTCGTGCCAGCGCAGCAACGGCATACCAAAGCCCACGGAAAAACGCAGAACCTTGACGCCACAGCGACGCGCGACCCAAAAATGGCCGAATTCATGAAAGGTGACCAGCACACCCAAAGCGATCAGGGTGCCGGCAATCATATAGAGCGCGCTCATCTACTTTCTCCGCAATCCTGTTCAGTGCCGCGTAAAGCCATTGTGTTGCAAAACTTATCGGTCGTGACGTTTCAACCATTGTTCGGCCAAAACTCGCGCCTTGACGTCGGCGGTAAACACCGCATCGAGATCATCCAGCGCAACCACGGGTTCGAGATTCAAGACTTCCTCGATGATACTCGCGATTTCCAGGTAACGAACCCGCCCATCGAGAAACGCTGCCACAGCCACTTCATTAGCCGCGTTGAGCATCGCCGGTGCGCTGTCACCCGCCTCCGCCGCTTGACGCGCCAGACGCAGGCAAGGGAAGCGCTGTTCATCCGGCGCTTCGAAATCCAGTCGCGCAATGGCGAACAGATCGAGCGGCGCCACACCTGAGTCGATGCGCTCCGGCCATGCCAATGCATTGGCAATTGGCGTGCGCATGTCGGGGTTACCCAACTGCGCCAGCACCGAGCCGTCGACGTAATCGACCAGCGAGTGAATCACGCTTTGCGGATGGATCACCACCTCGACCTGCGACGGCTTGGCATCGAACAACCAGCAGGCTTCGATCAGCTCAAGGCCTTTGTTCATCATGCTGGCCGAATCCACGGAAATCTTGCGCCCCATGGACCAGTTCGGATGCGCACACGCCTGGTCAGGTGAAACATGCACCAGTTCAGCCATCGGTGTCTGTCGGAACGGGCCACCAGAAGCTGTCAGTAAAATCCTTCGCACGCCGACCGAGCTCAAACCACGAGCAAAATCCTGCGGCATGCACTGGAAAATCGCGTTGTGTTCGCTGTCGATCGGCAACAGCACCGAACCGCTTTTGCGCACGGCCTGCATGAACAAAGCACCGGACATCACCAGCGCTTCTTTATTAGCCAGGAGAATCTTTTTGCCAGCCTCGACGGCGGCCAATGTAGGACGTAAACCCGCTGCGCCCACAATCGCCGCCATCACCGCATCGACTTCCGGCGCGGAGGCGACCTGACACAAGCCCTCCTCCCCCACCAGCACCCGCGTTGGCAAACCCGCGGCACGCAGATCATCCTGCAAGCCACGGGCAGCGGCGACTTCAGGCACCACGGCAAATTGCGGCACGTGACGCACACACAAGGCCAGCAGTTCGCTAAGACGCGTGAAACCGCTCAGGGCGAATACTTGATAACGCTCAGGGTGACGCGCGATGACATCCAGGGTGCTCAGGCCAATCGAACCGGTCGCCCCCAGAACGGTAATCTGTTGGGCTCGGCTCACGGTGCGGCCATCCACAACAGCACGGCAAACACCGGAATCGCTGCGGTCAGGCTGTCGATGCGGTCAAGCACACCGCCATGCCCGGGCAGCAGATTGCTGCTGTCCTTGATGCCGGATTGACGCTTGAACATGCTTTCGGTGAGGTCGCCGACCACCGAGATAAAGACAATTATCGCAGCGCCGATCAAGCCCTTGAGCAGTTCGGCCACTGTCCAGTCGCGCACCAGACCAACGATGGCGGTGATGACCAGGCTCAATGCCAGACCACCGTAAACGCCTTCCCAGCTTTTGCCCGGACTGACCTGCGGGGCCAGTTTGCGTTTGCCGAAAGCGCGGCCGGAGAAGTAGGCGCCGATATCAGCGCCCCACACCAACACCATCACCGCCATGATCAGCCAGTTACCCAACGGGTACTGTTTGATCTGCACCAGACCTTGCCAGGCCGGCAACAGAATCAGCAGACCGATCACCAGTTTGGTTGCCGCACTGGACCAATGAGCACTGGAGGCCGGGTAAGTAAGCACCAGGTAAGTCGCCACTGCCCACCACAACACCGAAGCACCGAGCACCCATGGCGCAAGGCCGGGCAAGATGTACATGATGAAGAGCATGAACGCGACCACGGCGGCAAAACCCACACGGAACGCTTGCCCGGTGAAACCTGCCAGACGCGCCCATTCCCAGGCGCCCAAAGTCACGACCAGACCGATGAACAAGGCAAACCCGGAGCCTTCGAGCAGGAAAAACCCGCACAAGGCAATCGGCAGCAGGATCAGTGCAGTGATGATTCGTTGTTTAAGCATTAAACCCGGGCTCCAGCTTCGACCTGTTCGCTCGTTTTACCGAAGCGACGTTGACGTGAAGCGAAATCGGCCAGCGCAGTGCGCATGGCATCGTGTTTGAAGTCCGGCCAGAACAGGTCGGAGAAGTACAACTCGGCGTACGCCAGTTGCCACAGCAGGAAGTTGCTGATGCGGTGCTCACCACCGGTGCGGATGCACAAATCCGGCAACGGCAGATCGCCGGTGACCAGACAGGTTTGCAACAGATCCGGAGTGATGTCTTCCGGACGCAGATGCCCGGCCTGAACTTCGCGCGCCAGGCGCTGTGCAGCCTGCGCGATATCCCACTGACCGCCGTAGTTGGCGGCGATCTGCAGAACAAAACGATTGGCACCGGCAGTCATTGCTTCGGCTTCGCGCATCGCCGCCTGAAGTTCAGGGTGGAAGCGCGTGCGATCGCCAATGATGCGCAGGCAGATGTTGTTGTCGTTGAGGCGCTTGGCCTCACGACGCAATGCCTTGAAGAACAGATCCATCAAGGCGCTGACTTCATCGGCCGGGCGCTGCCAGTTTTCACTGGAGAAGGCGAACAAGGTCAACACTTCGACCTTGGCCTCAGCGCACACCTCGATGACGGCTCGCACAGCATCCACGCCCGCTTTATGCCCGGCGACACCCGGCATAAAGCGTTTTTTAGCCCAGCGATTGTTACCATCCATGATGATCGCGACATGGCGCGGCACCGCGGACGGCGCAGTCTGCTTGGTCTTGTCCATTAAAAGCTCGACCCTTATACGGCCATCAGGTCTTTTTCTTTCTCTTCCGTGGCCTTGGTGATCATGGCTTCGGAATCCTTGGTCAGCTTATCGATATCGGCGATTGCACGACGCTCTTCGTCTTCGCTGATTTCTTTGTCCTTGACCAGCTTCTTCAGCTCGCCCAACGCGTCACGACGGATGTTGCGCACGGCAACACGAGCGTCTTCAGCAGCGCTGCGCGCCTGCTTGGTGAAGCCCTTACGGGTTTCTTCAGTCAGGGCAGGCATGGAGATCAGCAACAACTCGCCGAGGTTGGTCGGGTTGAGGTTCAGGCCAGCGCTCTGGATTGCCTTGTCGACGGCAGCGAGCATGTTGCGCTCGAAGGCCACGACTTGCAGGGTGCGCGAGTCCTTAACAGTGATGTTGGCAACCTGGGTGATGGAAGTGTCTGCGCCGTAGTACGGCACCATCACGCTGCCCAGAATGCTTGGGTGAGCCTTACCGGTACGGATCTGGCCAAAGGCATGAGCCAGAGAGTCCAGGGATTTTTGCATGCGCTCTTGAGCGTCTTTTTTGATTTCGTTGATCATTGTTGACCTTCCTCGATCAGGGTGCCTTCAGCGCCGCCATGGACGATGTTCAGCAGGGCACCAGGTTTGTTCATGTTGAATACGCGCAGCGGCATCTTGTGATCGCGGCACAGGCAGATAGCAGTCAGATCCATTACACCCAGCTTGCGATCCAGTACTTCATCATAAGTCAGATGATCGAACTTCTCGGCATGCGGGTCTTTGAATGGGTCTGCGGTGTAAACACCATCGACCTTGGTCGCTTTCAGCACGACGTCGGCATCGATTTCGATGGCACGCAGGCAGGCTGCCGAATCCGTAGTGAAGAACGGGTTGCCGGTACCGGCTGCGAAAATCACTACGTCCTTGGAGTTCAGGTGACGCATGGCTTTGCGGCGATCATAGTGATCGGTTACGCCAACCATGGAAATCGCCGACATCACGATGGCCGAGATATTGGCACGTTCCAGCGCATCGCGCATGGCCAGGGCGTTCATCACAGTGGCCAGCATGCCCATGTGGTCGCCTGTGACCCGATCCATACCGGCTTTGCTCAGGGCTTCGCCACGGAACAGGTTACCGCCACCGATCACCAGACCGACCTGGACACCGATGCCGACCAGTTGGCCGACTTCCAGCGCCATGCGATCGAGTACTTTCGGATCGATCCCGAACTCTTCCGAGCCCATCAGGGCCTCGCCGCTAAGCTTGAGTAGAATGCGTTTATAGCGAGCCTGATAACCACTGCCCTGCTGAGCCATTGCGAATCTCTCCTGCGGCGTATTAAAAAATTCTGTGCGAGCTGTTTACAGCTGGCGTTCACTCTAGCTTGGCGCTGCTTCAGCGCCATCGGAACATGGCTTTGTAAGTCAGTTCCAAGTGGAAACCAATAAAAAATTGGCTACCCCATCTGAAAAGAGGCTGCGCGCGTAAGCGGGCAGCCTCTTTCGGGCGACAGTTGAAAACTGTCTTATTGCTTGGCGGCAGCCAGCTGGGCAGCAACTTCTTCAGCGAAGTTGTCGACCGGCTTCTCGATGCCTTCGCCTACTTTGAAGTAGGTGAAGGAAACGATTTCAGCACCGGCTTTCTTGGCCAGTTCGCCAACCTTGATTTCAGGGTTCTTGACGAACGCCTGCTCAACCAGGCTTGCTTCTGCCAGGAACTTGCTGATACGGCCTTTGACCATATTTTCAACAATGTTTTCTGGCTTGCCTTTGATTTTCTCTTCGTTCAGCTGCAGGAACACAGCTTTTTCGCGCTCGATCGCTTCAGCCGAAACTTCCGATGGCAGCAGGAACTCAGGGTTGCTGGCCGCTACGTGCATAGCGATGTCTTTGGCCAGTTCAACGTTGCCGCCTTTCAGAACAACTGCAACACCGATCTTGTTGCCGTGCAGGTAGCCACCAACAACGTCGCCTTCTACGCGAACCAGACGACGGATGTTGACGTTTTCGCCAACCTTGCCGACCAGTACCAGACGAGCAGCTTCTTGCGCTTCGATCAGGGGAGCAACATCGGTCAGCTTGTCAGCGAAGGCTTTTTCAATGCTTTCAGCAACGAATGCCTTGAAGTCGTCCTGCAGAGCCAGGAAGTCGGTCTGCGAGTTCACTTCCAGCAGAACAGCAGATTTGCCGTCTTCTTTCAGAGCGATCGCGCCTTCAGCAGCTACGTTGCCTGCTTTTTTGGCAGCCTTGATTGCGCCCGAAGCACGCATGTCATCAATGGCTTTTTCGATGTCGCCGTCAGCCTTTTCCAGGGCTTTCTTGCAATCCATCATGCCTTCGCCGGTACGCTCACGCAGTTCTTTAACCAACGCTGCAGTAATTGCTGCCATTTTCAAATTCCTCTTGGATAGGTTTTCAACCATTCCACCCGATCGAACGGGCGTTCAATTCTTCCCGAAGCCGTTTGTAGCCGCTGCACGTTACAGATGCTGTAGCTGCGCTGCCGACAAATGGTTTTCGAGGTGGCAAAAAGGGGGCCAAGCCCCCTTTTTGCTTACTGAGTCAACGCCAGGGCGTTAATTACTCAGCTGCAGCTGCCGGAGCTTCTTCAGCTGCGAACTCTACAGTACCGCCGCCAACATTGTTGCGACCACGGATAACAGCGTCAGCCATCGAACCCATGTACAGCTGGATAGCGCGGATTGCGTCATCGTTGCCTGGGATGATGTAGTCAACGCCTTCCGGGCTGCTGTTGGTATCGACAACGCCGATAACCGGGATGCCCAGCTTGTTGGCTTCGGTGATCGCGAGGCGCTCGTGGTCAACGTC
>NZ_JBIVMX010000121.1:0-6448 GCF_044753305.1 Pseudomonas sp. NPDC088429
CCAGGTAGGCTTTGATCACTTCAGGATTGTCGCGGATCTGTTCCGGCGTGCCGTCGGCCAGAGGCGTGCCCTGGTTGATCACGACGATGTGGTCTGAAATGCTCATGACCAGTTTCATGTCGTGTTCGATCAACAGCACGGTGACGTTGTGCTCCTCACGCAGCACGCTGATCAGCGCCTTGAGGTCTTCGGTTTCCTTCGGGTTCAGGCCGGCGGCCGGTTCGTCGAGCATGAGGATCCGCGGACGGGTCATCATGCAGCGGGCGATTTCCAGACGACGTTGCTGACCGTAGGCCAAGGTGCCGGCGGTACGGTTGGCGAACTCTTTCAGGTTGACCTTTTCCAGCCAGTACTCGGCAAATTCCATCGCCTCGCGCTCGCTTTTGCGGAACGACGGGGTCTTGAACAGGCCGGCCAGAAAGTTCGTGTTCAGGTGACGGTGCTGGGCGATCAACAGGTTCTCGACCGCCGTCATGTCCTTGAACAAGCGCACGTTCTGGAAGGTGCGCACCACGCCTTTGAGGGCGATCTTGTGGCCCGGCAGGCCTTGAATCGGCTCGCCGTCGAGCAGGATGCTGCCACCGGTTGGCTGATAGAAACCGGTCAGGCAGTTGAACACGGTGGTCTTGCCCGCGCCGTTCGGCCCGATCAAGGCAACCACTTGTTTCTCTTTGACGGTCAGGGCCACGCCGTTGACCGCCAGCAAGCCGCCGAAGCGCATGCTCAGGTTCTCAACTTTTAAGATCTCGCGGCTCATTTTCGCAACTCCATGTGTGGGCGTTGCATCGGCAGCAGACCTTGTGGACGCCAGATCATCATCAACACCATCAGGGCACCGAACATCAACATGCGGTACTCGCTGAACTCACGCATCATTTCCGGCAACAGGATCATTACCACGGCGGCCAGAATCACACCCAACTGCGAGCCCATACCACCCAGCACGACAATGGCGAGGATGATTGCCGACTCGATGAAGGTGAACGATTCCGGGGTCACCAGACCCTGACGGGCAGCGAAGAAGCTACCGGCGAAACCGGCGAACGCAGCACCGAGGGTGAACGCCGACAGCTTGATGATCGTCGGATTCAGACCCAAAGCACGGCAGGCGATCTCGTCTTCACGCAGCGCTTCCCACGCACGGCCGATTGGCATGCGCAGCAAACGGTTGATGACGAACAACGCCGCCAGCGCCAGCACCAGGGCAACCAGGTAGAGGAAAATCACCTTGTTGATCGAGTTGTATTGCAGGCCGAAATACTCGTGGAAGGTTTGCATGCCTTCCGCAGCCTTGCGTTCAAAGGTCAGGCCGAAGAACGTCGGTTTCTCGATGTTGCTGATGCCGTTCGGACCGCCAGTGATGTCGGTCAGGTTACGCAGGAACAGACGGATGATCTCGCCGAAGCCGAGGGTCACGATCGCCAGATAGTCACCGCGCAAACGCAGCACCGGGAAGCCCAGCAGGAAGCCGAACGTCGCCGCCATCAGGCCGGCAATCGGCAGGCAGATCCAGAAGCTCAAGCCGTAGTAGTGCGACAGCAGCGCATAGCTGTAGGCGCCGACGGCGTAGAAGCCGACGTAACCGAGGTCGAGCAGACCGGCCAGACCGACGACGATGTTCAGGCCGAGGCCGAGCATCACGTAGATCAGGATCAGCGTTGCGATGTCCACCGCGCCACGCGAACCGAAGAACGGCCACACCAGTGCACCGATGATCAGCGCAATGATGAAGTAGCGTTGCGTGGTCGGCAGGGTCAGGAAGTTGCTGGCCTTGGCCGGGATCAGCGGCATGCCCGGTGAGGATTTCCACGCCTTGCTGATCTGCTGGTTGAACAGCACCCGCAGGAACATCAGCACCGAACAGATGGCGATGGTCGCCAGAATCATCGGGCTGGTGTTATGCACTTCGAGGTTGATGCCGACGATGGTCAGTTTCAGTCCGAGTACCGGGTAGGCCACAGCCCACACCAGCAAGGCACTGAACAGTGCCTGTTTAAGATTCCTAGTCATACTTTCTCAACCTCCGGACGGCCCAGAATGCCGGTCGGACGGAACAACAGCACCAGAACCAACAAGCCGAAAGCCACGACGTCCTTGTATTGGTCGCCGAAGATATCGGCGCCAAACGCTTCCGCCACCCCAAGCACCAACCCGCCGAGCATGGCGCCGGGGATGCTGCCGATGCCGCCGAGTACCGCTGCGGTGAAGGCTTTGAGGCCGACGAGGAAACCGGCGTTCGGGTTGATCACGCCATATTGCATGCTCAGCAGCACGGCCGCGATGGCCGCCAGCGCAGCACCAATGACGAAGGTCAGGGCGATGATGTTGTTGGTGTTGATGCCGAGCAGGTTGGCCATCTTGATGTCTTCGGCGCAGGCGCGGCAGGCGCGACCCAGGCGAGAACGGGAGATGAACAGCGTCAGGCCGAGCATGGCGATCAGCGTCACCACGAACACCACTATTTGCATGTAGGAAATCAGCACTTCATGTGCGCCACCTGGCCCGAAGGAAATGTTCCCGGGGATCAGGTTGGGGATGGATTTGTCCTTGGAGTCTTGCGCCAGCAGAACCGTGTTCTGCAGGAAGATCGACATACCGATGGCGGAAATCAGCGGGATCAGACGGTTGCTGCCGCGCAGGGGGCGGTAGGCGATCCGTTCGATGCTGTAACCGTAGGAACTGGTGACAACGATGCTCGCAATGAAGGCCGCGGTCATCAACAGCGGGACGTTGTCGATTCCCATCATGGCCAGCCCGGCGATGGCGATGAACGCCACGTAGGAACCGATCATGTACACCTCGCCGTGGGCGAAGTTGATCATTCCAATGATGCCGTAAACCATCGTATAGCCGATGGCAATCAGGGCATACGTGCTGCCAATGGTCAGACCATTAACCAGCTGCTGGAAGAAGTGATAGAGGTCAGGCATTACAACGCTCCTAAAAACCTGATACGCATTTCACTGGTGGAGTCATTTTCCCGCCCGGCCCCGTGGATCTGTATCCACTTCGAATCCGGGTTTTGCCAGCGAACCGCTGATGACGGTTTTGAGATTTTCAGGTGGGGAGACTGGCGGATCACGCCAGCGCGGCCCATACATTCGTAAAACAAAGCCCACGGCACGCCGTGGGCTTTATTGGCAGTCAGTCAGGCAGCGCCTTACTGAGGGGATACTTCAGTTTTTGGTTTGCCGAAGTGCCACTCGTAAACCACAAATTTGAAGTCCTTCAGGTCGCCCTTGGCGTCGAAGCTCAGGTCGCCAGTCGGGGTTTTGAAGGTGCCAGCGTGAATGGCTTCAGCCACTTTGGCCGGGTCTTCGCTCTTGGCAGCGGTGATACCGCCGGCAATCACTTCAACAGCCGAGTAGGAAGGGAATACGAACGGGCCGCTCGGATCTTCTTTCTTCGCTTTGAATGCATCAGCCAGGGCGATGTTGGCCGGATCCTGGTCGAAGGATTTCGGCAGGGTTACCAGCAGACCTTCGGAAGCGTCTTTGGCGATCTGCGAAATCGAGTCGTTACCCACGCCTTCCGGACCCATGAACTTGGCTTTCAGGCCTTTTTCAGCCGATTGACGCAGGATCAGGCCCAGCTCCGGGTGGTAGCCGCCGTAGTAAACGAAGTCGACGTTGGCTTGCTTGAGCTTGGCGATGATCGAGGAGAAGTCCTTGTCGCCGGCGTTGACGCCTTCGAACACGGCAACTTTCACGCCTTTCTTCTCAAGGGTCGATTTGACGGCGGTGGCGATGCCTTCACCGTATTGCTGTTTGTCGTGCAGCACAGCAACGATTTTCGGTTTGACGTGATCGGCAATGTAGTTACCGGCGGCAGGGCCCTGGGCGCTGTCCAGACCGATGGTACGGAAGACCATTTTGTAACCACGGGCGGTGATGTCCGGGCTGGTGGCAGCCGGGGTGATCATGATCACGCCTTCGTCTTCGTAGATGTCCGAAGCCGGTTGAGTGGAGCTGGAGCACAGGTGACCGACCACGAACTTGACGCCGTCGTTGACGACCTTGTTCGCTACCGCTACTGCTTGTTTCGGATCGCAGGCATCGTCGTATTCAACGGCTTCGAGTTTCTTGCCGTCGACGCCGCCCTTGGCGTTGATTTGCTCGATGGCCATTTTCGCGCCACTGAACTGCATGTCGCCGTATTGGGCTACTGGACCGGTCTTAGGGCCGGCGATACCGATTTTGATGGTGTCAGCTGCGAACGAATGGCTGGCAACCCCGGCCAGAACCATAGCGGCAAACAGTTTGGAAATCTGCTTAGTAGCCTTAGTCATAGTGCTCCACTCTTACTGTTGTATTTTTTTTGAGTTCTGGCGCCGTAGCAGCAGAACCGGGTCAGATATCTTTGCGATACCCTCCGGAAATGCCCCCGGCAACTGTACCGGTACAGTGTAGAGCGCCGGTTGTTAGCCTGGGAAGCGGGCGCCGAGGGGCAAAACCTGAGGGTGTCGCTTTTTTGAATGAAAAAGACAGAATTGCGGCGGGGCGTTCGTGGGGTTATGCCCCAATCAACAGCATTCCTTGGCTTTCCTGCTCTTTTCGTTCGGTACAGCCTTTTGCAACCGGGTTTTGCTGACGGATCACCGACGTTATTATTCGCGTCGATTTCTTTTCCGGACAGTTCCCATGAATCAAGAACCTAGCACCCTCTATGCCAAGCTGCTTGGTGAAACCGCATCTATTACCTGGAAAGAGTTGGAGCCGTTCTTCGCCAAGGGTGCCCTATTGTGGGTCGACCCTGACCTGGATTTGATCGCCGCCGCCGAGGCCGTGGCGTCGGATGATGGCGAGAAAGTCGCCGCCTGGCTGGCCGAAGACACAGTCGCCAAGCTGTCTGAAACGCGGGCGCTGGATCTTTTCGAACGCGATCCGCAGCTCTGGGCAGTGGTGGTTTCGCCGTGGATTCTGATCCAGGAAAGGGCGGGTGCTGCCGACGTTGCACCTTGATGGTGCGTCCGCTGGTCGGCGAAAAGTGTGTAGCGGAGTAGCGTGATGGCACGTTGCCGTGAAGAAAGGCCACAAGCGAGGGTGGCATCACGGTGACGTAAACGTAACGGGAACAGTTGAGAGAGCAGCCTTTGGGCTGCTTAATTGTTTCTGGATGTTGGAATGGGAGAATCTTGAGTGAATGTGCCGGCCCCTTCGCGAGCGAGCTCGCTCCCACAAGGGAATGCATTCCAAATGTGGGAGCGAGCTCGCTCGCGAATTGGGCGACTCGGCTGAGGATCAGATCGAGAAAGACTTCCCTGTATGGTTATTCAGCGAAATAACCTTGGTCTTGCCAATCCGGTGACGATAAATCTCGCGCAAATACTTGATCGACTTCTTCACACAATCGCGCGACAGGCGAATGTCATTGATCGAAACAAACTTGTCTTTGTCGTTGATCAGTTCGCGGTACTTCTTCTCGTACATCGGTTTGATCGCGTACCAGTTGGTGTCGAGAATCTTCGCCGGGTTCTCGAATTCATTAAGCAAGTCGTCGATACGATCTTCGTCGAATTCTTCATTAATGATGAAGTCGAGGATCGAGTTGTCCAGCGTCTCATCGAAACGGTACGGCGTCTTGGCGAAGCAGCGTTTGATGAACGCGACGATCAAGGTCAGGAAGTCGTCCGACAGGCACGGGCTCTTCGCGATCAATGTGGTCAGCGACAGGTTGGCCGAGGCGCCGATCACCAGCGCATAACGCTTGAGCGTGGTGTTGGGGAACAGGCTGTTGAGGTGGGTTTTCAACCGGTTCAGATCCATGTACGACAGCTTGTAATCCTTGGGCAGCGAAACGATCGAGACCACCGACGAGCAATTCTTGAAGAAGTGCAGGTCGTGCAACGCGGCGGCGTCGTAGCCGGAATTCTTGTACTGCTCCAGCGAAGCGCGATAACGCTTGGATTCGATCGGCAGCAGGCTGATGCCTTCGATCGCTTGCGTGACCTTGTTGAAGTGCGGCAGGTCGATCGAGCGGAAGAACAGATCGTCGATGTTCAGGCGCTGCGGCTCTTTATCGAAGACCTTGAATTTGTCGCTGCTCGGCGGCGGGGTTTCCGGCACCACCGATTCGGCGTAGGCAATCGCCACCGGGCCGGCCAGACTCATGAACAGGTCGTTGGCATCGAGGCGAATGGTCTCACCGATGTCGATGCCGGCGCGGCGGAAATAGTTCTGGTCGTAGTCAGTCGTTACCGCCTGCGCCGTCAGAATGTTGAAGATCTGCTGCGAGATGTATTGGTTGGCGTGCTTCTCCATCGCATTGACATCAATGTTCTGGATGTTGCCGTCATCGCTTTCTTCGGCGTAACGCATGATGTCGTTGGAGATCAGCATCATTGCGTTCCATGGGCGGATACGGCCCATGACGCTGGCTTCGCTACTGTCTTCGTTGGCGAAGTTGTAGGAGAAATCCCATTCTTCCGAGAGGTATTTACACAGCAGGC
>NZ_JBIVMX010000122.1:0-5567 GCF_044753305.1 Pseudomonas sp. NPDC088429
TTAACCCTTTCTGGTCTTCCCCCCCCGCCCCCCCGGGAAACTCCCCCACCGCCACCCCCTCGCCCCTCTGCCCGCGAAACCAGGAAGTAGCCGAGGGCGACGAGGCCGTAGACCATGAACGGTTCAAACGTGGCGTTGGCGAGCATGCCGCCGGTCTTGGTCAATTCGGTGAAGCCGATGATCGAGGTCACCGCGGTGCCTTTGACCACTTGCACCGAGAAACCCACGGTCGGCGCCACGGCAATGCGCAGCGCTTGCGGCAGGATCACGTAGCGCAGTTGCTCCAGAGGATTGAGCGCCAGACTCGCCGAGGCTTCCCACTGGCCATGCGCGATCGACTCGACGCAACCGCGCCAGATCTCCGCCAGATAAGCGCTGGTGAACAAGGTCAGGGCAATCGCTGCGGCCATCCACGGCGAGATTTCGATCCCGGCCAGGGCCACGCCGAAGAACACCAGAAACAGCTGCATCAACAGCGGCGTGCCCTGAAACAGCTCGATCCAAGTGCGGGCGATATTGCTCGACAGAGGGTTTTTCGAGATGCGCATGATCAGGATCAGCAGCCCGACGAGGCCGCCGCCGATAAACGCCACCAGCGACAATGCCAGCGTCCATTGCAGACCGATGAGCAGGTTGCGCAGGATGTCCCAGAAGGTGAAATCGCTCATGCGCGGCCCCCGCTTCGGCTGATGTAACGACGGCCGATCCAGTTGAGTAACTGGCGAATCAGCAGCGCCATGCACAGGTAGATCAACGTGGTCAGCGCATAGGTTTCAAAGGCGCGGAAGTTGCGCGACTGAATGAAGTTGGCAGCGAAGCTCAACTCTTCGGTGGCGATCTGCGAACACACCGCCGAACCGAGCATGACGATGATGATCTGGCTGCTTAGCGCCGGCCAGACCTTGCCCAGCGCCGGCAGCAGCACCACATGGCGGAACGCTTCAAAACGCGTCATCGCCAGTGCCGCTGCGGCTTCCAGTTGCCCGCGCGGAATCGCCTGAATGCCGGCACGGATGATCTCGGTCGAATAGGCACCGAGGTTGATCACCATCGCCAGCACCGCCGCTTGCCACTCGGAAATCTGCACGCCCAGCGACGGCAGGCCGAAGAAGATAAAGAACAACTGCACCAGAAACGGCGTGTTGCGGATCAACTCGACGTAGACGCCAAAGATCGCCGAGAACGGACGGATGTTCCACGCCCGCACCAACGCCCCGACAATGCCCACGCCAACCCCGAGCAGCGCGCCGATGGCCGTCAGCTCAAGGGTGAACAGCGCCCCGCGCAGCAATAGGTCGGTGTTTTGCACCACCGGCATGAAATCGAACTGATAAGCCATGGAGGTCTCCCGCGCAGTCGATCAGAGATCGGCCGGCAGCGGCTCTTTCAGCCAGGTCTGCGAATTCTTTTCCAGCGCGCCGTCAGCCTTGGCGCTGGTCAGAATGTCGTTGACCTTGGCCAGCAGCGCCGCTTCGTTCTTGTTCACGCCGACGTAAACCGGCGAATCCTTGAGCTTCACTTTCAGTGCCGGCACGCGTTTCGGGTTCTTCTCGCTGATCGCGACCATCACCACGTTGCCGCTGGCGATCAGGTCGACCTGCCCGGCGAGGTAAGCGGCGATGGTCGAGTTGTTGTCTTCGAAGCGCTTGATGGTCACGCCTTCGGGGGCGACCTTGGTCAATTCGATGTCTTCGATGGCGCCACGGGTGACGCTGATGGTCTTGCCCTTAAGGTCGTCGAGGTTGTTGATCGCCGCGTCTGGCGGGCCGAACACCGCGAGGTAGAACGGTGCGTAGGCGCGGGAGAAGTCGATGACTTTCTCGCGCTCGGCGTTTTTGCCGAGGCTGGAAATCACCAGATCGACTTTGCCGGTGGTGAGAAACGGGATGCGGTTGGTGCTGTTGACCGGGGTCAGCTCGAGTTTGACCTTGAGCTGGTCGGCCAGCAGTTTTGCCGTGTCGATGTCGAGGCCACGAGGTTTCATGTCCGGGCCGACCGAGCCGAACGGCGGGAAGTCTTGCGGCACGGCAACTTTCAGCGTGCCGCGTTTGACCACGTCATCGAGACCGTCGGCGTGAGCAGGTATCTGGCTGAGCATCAGGCTGGAAAACAGGGCGGCGAGGAGGGCGCTGTAACGCTTGGTCATGGACAATCTCCGGATCGGCGAGAAGTGATTTCTGCGTTCGGACAGAGCATGCGCCGTGCCAATATGTGGCTGTCGTCGCGGCAGGCCGCGGTTTCAGCGGCTTTGTTCGGTCTTACTGGTCTGAACAGTCAGGTTGTTTTTCGCACTGCGATAGCGCATCGGTCGCGATCACCGAACCCCGCTGGGGCATGACTTGCCGGACTCGGCGAATAGCTTTACAACTAGCCGCACATTGGCCTGACGCGTCTGAATAACCATGAATTCGATTTCCCGTGCAGTACCCGAAGTGGCGCTGCAAGCGATCCGCAAACTGATCACCGAACAGGGTTTCGGCGCCGGCGATGCCTTGCCGTCGCAACGCGATCTGGCGTTGCAACTGGGGGTGAGCCGGGCGTCGTTGCGCGAGGCGTTGTCATCGCTGAGTGCGTTGGGCGTGGTCAGTATTCAGCCGGGCAAAGGCGTGTTCGTGCAGGCGCCGGTGGAGTTGTCGTCGGGCGAAAACGCGCCGGGCTGGTCATTCGCTGCGCAGGCGTCGCCGCTGGATATTTTTCAGTTGCGCTATGCGCTGGAAGGCTTTGCCGCCGGGTTGGCGGCAGTGACGTTGAGCACGTTTGATCTGGATGCGCTGGAGGATAATGTCGCGGCGATGCGCGAGCAATTGAAGGCCGGCGACTTTGAGGCGGCAGCGAAACTCGACTTCGAATTCCACCGGCGCATTCTCCTGGCCAGCGGCAATCAGGCGATGCTGAGCATCCTCACCGCCAGCGCCGAGATGTTCCTCGAGAGCCAGAAACTACCGTTCATCCGTGCCGAACGCGCCATGGAAACCTGGCAGGAACACCGCAAAATCCTTCGCGCCCTCGCTCGCCGTGCCTCGACTGCCGCGCAAAAAGCCATGCAGGAGCACGTGCGCAATGCCGCGCTGCGCACCGGAATCGCCTTCATCTTTTAAATGGTGCTTCATCAAATTTCGTATTTAATGAAGAGTTGGCTATCTTTAGCGCTAGGTGGGTAGTTCCTATCAAAAAAAATCTACATGCAGGCTTGCAAAAAATAATAAAATCATAGGGTTAGGGATTTATTTCAAAAGGACTGCATCTTGAACACAAAAAGAAAAGATTTTATCCGGGAAGTCGAAGAGGAGGTTTCGGTTGCGGGGATCTTGCAGAGGAATGAGGCGAACAAGAGGAATGAGTCTAAAATTTTAGATGCTGTATTTGTCTTGGTGAATGTTTGGAATACGTTGTTTGCACCCATCATCATTGGTGTGCTTATCACTCATATGTTTCTTGAATATTCCAAAAAACCTGATGTGTCTCTCTGGGATGCGCTGAGCGCGTACATATCCGCGAATTTATTTATTTCCTTCTCCGCTTTCGCTTTTATTTCATTGCATGTATTTTTGAATTTTATTCTTTATAGAATGAAGGAGACTCGAGTTTCGTCATACGACGTTGCTGTTTTGAATGAGCGTCTTGATATTAATTTGGATGAAGTGGACGCTATTCAAGGGGCGCTGGAAAATATATCGAGTCAACGGCTCGCCATGAGCTTAGTAGTGGAGGCGATGGATGATTTTGTTGAGGCATATCTTGCCTATACTAAGCTGTTTCCCTCAAGTAATCTCCTGAGCTTGAAAATGGTTGAATATGGGTTGGCGTCCATGATGTCTTCAATAGTTCATGGAAGGCATGAGATATTCGGGTTTTCCGGAAAGTCTTACTACAATATGGCTGTATATGTTTATAGCGAAAGTCATAAAGAGCTTGCAGCAATATGGCGGTCATGTGACAACAGAATTGCTACCACTGGTCGCCGGTGGAAGCCTGGAATCGGGCATGTGGGTCTTGCTTTTGTCCAAAACAAGGTAAAGTTTTGTGACGATATAACCAAAAGTGATGCCAGTTCGCATACTCAGACCGCCAAGGACGATCAGAAATACTATAGATCTTTTATATCACAGCCAATTTCTATTACTCTTCGTGATGCGATAGATAATAAAAAAGTAGGCGATAAGGTCGTTGGCGTGCTAGTGTTTACGAGTAGTGAGCCGAAACAGTTTGATTTAAGGAAGCATCAACAATTTACGTTTTTTGTTTCAAAGGTCATATCAATGTATTTTTCAAGGCTGGACTGCTTTAATACATTTGTTGATCTTTGGAAGGAAGATAAGAAGCCATGAAGGCGCATTGTTTTAAATGGCTAAACTTTTTTAGAAGGAAGCCTGCTATGAAAAGCATTTCAAGCAAGTATGAAGATATGCATCGGACGTATAATGATCTGTATGAGAATGTCTTTGATGAGTTTGTTCGGGCGGAAAATATAGGGCCGGATCAAGAGGTTTCTATTTCCATAAGTCTTAAGGATATAGATAAATTGTTCGCGATGGATAAAGAGTTGTCAGAAGAATATGTCCATGAGCTAAAGCTGTCTCTGCATAAGTAGTTAGGCGGCCATTTGGTTTGGTTCTCGTGCGCATGGAATAGCGATTGCTCGAGTGGCATAGAGGCCAGAAGTTGTCCAGGATTTGGATTGTTTTTTTACTTAAACGCCAACTTCCTTTGCGCAGATCGAGAGACTAGCGGTTTGGTGATTTTCCTCAAAGCTCGGAACTGTTTTTTTTGAGTGCGACGTCAGTCGTGGAAATGTGAGCTGTGCGTCGAATGATTCGCGAGCAGTCCCTTCGTTTTTGGTTTCCAAAATTTCGCTATCTCAGCTATACCCAAACTCATCGAGTGCCATAGCAAGACTCAATCATCTGCGGCTTCCTGAACAGGGGAAGGGCGGCTATGATGGGCCACGTTTTTTTGCTTACAACCTGGAGAATTCCATGAGCAGCGATCTTATCAAACACGTTAGCGACGCTAGCTTCGAAGCCGACGTACTCAAGGCCGAAGGCGCTGTCCTGGTCGATTACTGGGCTGAATGGTGCGGTCCTTGCAAAATGATCGCTCCGGTTCTGGACGAGATTGCCGAGACTTACAAAGGCAAGCTGACCGTTGCCAAACTGAACATCGACGAAAACCAGGAAACCCCGGCCAAGCACGGCGTGCGTGGTATCCCGACGCTGATGCTGTTCAAGAACGGCAACGTTGAAGCAACCAAAGTCGGCGCACTGTCGAAGTCGCAGCTGGCAGCTTTCCTCGACGCCAACATCTAAGCGTCGCTGTAAAGTGCATTAAAAAAAGCCTCGCAAATTGCGGGGCTTTTTGCGTATTCAGGGCTAGACGCTCAGAAACTCAGGTGGTACATTCGGCCCCGCAGTGGTTTCTCCACTGCCCCCTGCTAGCCGTCGCCGACGCACTCCTTTTCGAATAAGTACGCGATCCTGTCGCCTTCTCTGCGGCGCGGCCTCATTAAGCCATAAGCTTAATTTCCCCCCCTCCATAAATGATTACTTGATTCATTTATGAATCTGACT